>JAJYOQ010000391.1 GCA_021796135.1 Bacteroidota bacterium | reverse complement strand
AAGAAGGTCTAACGATTCCTTTGTCCCTTTTGCATATTTTACTTTGCCCTCACTAAAAGAAGCACCATCATCATCCACCGAGGCTGCGCGTGGAGCAATGAAATTACCGGCAATATCTCCAACCACCTCTAAAATTTTTTTATAATTTTCCAGAGCATCTTCATAATTAACCGGAGCATATGGGAAATCTTTGGCTTCGTTATAATCGTTTTCGGTAAGTCGTACAATTTCATCCAAATCAAGTCTGTTGAATTGATATAACAAATCTGAGTTTTCAGTGAAAAAATTTGACATGGCTTATCTCAACTTTTGCTTAAAAACATTTATAAATGTAGGTATAATTTGTGCAGCGTCGCCTACAATACCGTAATGAGCAACACCAAAAATAGGAGCTTCCGGGTCGCTATTTATGGCAATAATTTTATTTGATTCCTGCATTCCGGCACGATGCTGAATTGCGCCGGAAATCCCGATCGCAATATAAAGCTTAGGGCGTACCGTAACACCGGTTTGCCCGACCTGGCGATCAGGTGTGATAAACCCGGCGTCTACTGCAGCGCGGCTTCCGGCAACTTCGCCTCCTATTGTCGCAGCCAGTTCTAGCACAAGCTTAAAATTTTCTTTCGTTCCTAGTCCATATCCTCCAGCGACAATTATCGGGGCGCTTTTTAAATTAACTTTGCTCTCTTGCCTGTGCTGCTCAATAATTTTTACAATTGAATCAATTGTCGAAGGTTGATAAGGGACAGATACTATTTTCCCGTCTACCGGCTTGTCCAATGGCTCAAGACGCATTACGCCTTCACGCACAGTAGCCATTTGCACATCGACTTCGGGCGAAATAATTGTTGCGATAATATTTCCGCCGAAAGCCGGACGAATCTGTAGTAAAAGATTTTTATACTCATTACGAAGATATTTAACATCGGAAATTTGCAGATCGGTGCAGTCGGCTGTTAATCCGCTTTTAATAAATGATGCAATTCGTGGAGCTAAATCTCTTCCTATAATAGTTGCGCCGAATAGAACTACTCTGGGTCTGTATTTATCAACAAGCTCACTTAAGACCCTGCTGTAAGATAAAGTCCTGTAATTTTCTAATTCCGGATGATCTGCCAGCAATGCTTCGGAAGCTCCGTACCGGAACGTTTCTTTCGCAATCGATTCCACATTAAACCCGATTACTACTGCTTTTAAATTTCCGTTGAGTTGATGGGCGAGTTTTCTACCTTTGGAAAGTAATTCTAAACTTACGTCAGCCGGTTTTCCGCCTCGCTGTTCTATAAAAACCCATACGTCGTTGTTTCTTGTTATCATAATTTTATCCGAAAATATGGTCTTCCATTAATTTATCAATAAGCCCGCCAATGCCGGTTTTATTAGGTTCGATGTGTTCGTGTTTATTGCCCGTGAGAACTACTGACTCAATTTTGTGTACTTTAGTTGGAGAGCCCGCAACGCCGCAACGCTCAACATCCAATTGAAGATCATCCATAGTCATCGTGTTGATGTAAAGATGCTTCGCCATGTATTCATACTTTAACTGATCAATGTAGAGGAGTGAATTTCCTTCGGTAAGCTTTTCTAATTCCATTAAGGTCTTTGCATTTTTATAAGCCATAACCCGCTTTGCCTTGTAAGGGCGAGGAAAAACAGAATCCTTTAATACTGTTACAAGAACGGGCAGCGGTGACTCAAGAACTTCATATCCCCCTTCAATCTTTCTCTTAATAACAACATGGCGTTCATTAATATTTACTATCTCTTGAGCGTAAGTAATTTGAGGTACTCCTAATTTCTCGGCAGTTTGCGGTCCAACTTGAGCTGTATCTCCATCAATAGCCTGCCTTCCTGCAAAAATAAAATCGTAGCTTCCAATTTTTTTTATTGCTTCAGAAAGAACATAAGAAGTTGCAAGAGTATCAGCTCCGGCAAATTTTCTATCACTTATCAAGTAAGCTTCATCTGCGCCCATGAATAAACATTCGCGTAATACATCGGAAGCGCGCGGAGGTCCCATAGTTATTACGCTGACACTTCCGCCGTAATTATCCTGAACTTGAAGCGCCATTTCAAGCGCAACACGATCTTCATGGTTAAATATTGCAGGCAGCAAAGAACGGTTAACTGTCCCGTCTTCTTTCATTACCTGCCCGGAAATATTTGCCGTATCCGGTACTTGTTTTACAAGGACTATACTCTTATAACCCATATTCCCTCAAATGATAAGAAAAACATCTATTTATGGCAAGAATTGTGCCTTATGTAGCATTCTATTTTCTCTTCGTTTTATAAGAAAAGATACAGAACTGGAGCGAAAAATTTCAGGATATAATAAAGCTTTCTCGTAAATAAGAATTTTTTCATGAATTATTTTTAGTTGTACTGTCTAATAAGATATTCCGACTCCTCCTTTACTGGAAGATAGGCAGGTTTGCGGAATGGCATTTTAAGGTCATTCATTTTTATGAAATCTATTGAAATGCCAAAAAGCAGCCCACGAATTTTATTCGTGGGGTATGAAATTAAAAGAATACATTTCAACCGATTCATCGGTTTCTCTAATGCCGTTTTTGTAATTGTGAATTTGCGTGAGGTATATTGATGAACTTATATTTGTTATAGTTAATTAAGGATTAAATTGAAAAAATTCCATGCACAACCTTATAGGTTAATAAATAAAGTTCAACATTATGATTGGGGTACGAAAGATGAAAATGCTTTTATTCCAAAGTTCTTGGGTGTCGAAGCAAAACCAGGATTGCCTTATGCCGAATTATGGATTGGCGCTCATCCGAAATGCCCGTCGGAAATTGTAGTCGACAACGTAAATATCCCTCTTAATAAATTTGTTAAAGATTATCCTGTTGAATGTTTAGGCGATTATGTAGTTCGGAAATTCAACGGGCAATTTCCTTTTTTGCTAAAAGTCCTTTCTTCAGATAAAGCGCTTTCTATCCAAACTCATCCAAATAAAATTCAAGCAGAAAAATTGCACGCATTGGATCCCCAAAATTATCCCGATGATAATCATAAACCTGAAATAGCTGTTGCTGTAGATTCCCTGGCTGCAATTGCTGGCTTTCGCCCCGTAAAAGAAATTGTGCAAAATTTAATTTCTCTGCCTGAGCTTAATGATTTTATCGACGAAGACCTTATTGCAAAAGTATTAAACTCTAAAAATGATCAGGAGTTTGAGAAAAATATTCAAGGTCTCTATAGCGAAATTATGAAGAGGGCAGATGAATCAGAAAACCTTTCTAACTGTATTCTTAAAATAGCCGAACGCTTAAAGAATAAATCAACTTTATTGCCGGAAGAGTTTCAGTTCCTTACACAATATGACTTGTTCGGCGTAGATATAGGTCTACTTTCATTTTTCTTTTTCAATATAATACATTTAAAAAAAGGACAGGCTATCTTTACGCAAGCTGGCGTCCCTCACGCTTATATTAAAGGCAATATAATTGAGTGTATGGCAAATTCAGATAACGTGGTCCGTGCCGGTCTAACTAATAAGTTTAAAGATGTGAAGACTTTGTTGGATATAATTAAATATGATTTTGCTAAATATGAAATCATAAATAAAGAACAAAAAGAAGATGAAGTAACTTACAAAACTAAGGCGGAAGAATTCGAAGTTTCGCATTACCGGAAAGAAAGCAGATGTGCACAAATGAAAAATTCCAAAGGTAACCTAGCTGTGTATTTAATTACCGAAGGAACAATTGAAATTATATGGAAGTCCGGCGATATTAAATCTTCACAGAAATTTTCAAAAGGAGAATCGATTTTTATTCCCGCTGCATTATCAGAGTATGAAATCTCTACTCTAAGTGCGGCTGAATATTACGTTGTCGAAATTCCGTCTTGACAAAATAGACGTCAATTTAACATTTATAACATATTTTTGTATAAGCCATTTTAATTTTTATTACTTAAAATTTATTCATCAATTGCCCCGCTACCGGTCAGGCAGGTTTATGGTATTGCCCCGCCATTTATGGCGGGGATTAGTGTAAAAAGATAATTATGGCTTTAGCCACATAAATAGCACAAATGGGGCTGAAGCCCAGTATTTATTGGAGCTCATTTCACCCCGACATAAATGTCGGGGCAATAAAAAAAAATAATGTAGTCATATTTTAAAACCATAATTAGAATATTTATTCATCACTTCTGTATTTTCACACAGCCTCTAAATTCGTACGCTGCTATCATATCTTTTAATTGATTTCCTATTAACCACTTTGCCACTATCCGCTTGACAAATATTCTGTTAATTCTTATTATTACAAATAATATTCTAAATTTATAGAAATATCAGAATGATTAACGAAATTGACGCTAAAATACTGAATATACTTCAAAAGAACTCTAGAACAACCAATGCCGAAATTGCACTTCAGGTATTTTTGAAATCTCTTTAGCTGTTTTTTGATCGACAATTTGACCTTTAGCTGTTACCTGGATAAAGGCAAGC
>JAJYOQ010000390.1 GCA_021796135.1 Bacteroidota bacterium | reverse complement strand
CGCATTTATATTTGACATTCCACCTACCGGCACTGGCATTTGATCAACTGCGACATAATAAATATCCAGGCTTGCAATTTTTCCCGCTTTAGGGGGCCCGCTTCCATTTGCACCATTCCCCGAACCTCCGTTCCCTGGTTTTCCATTTGAACTCCCTCCCCCCGCATAATCTCCGGACTTTGCCAATACTTTCCCCGTGTCAACTGCTATAGGACTTAAGCTGCTTTTTGATTCTCTAACTATTTCCTTTTTCTTTTTTATGCTTTTTTCCTTCTTCACCTTAATCTTTTTCTCAACAATTTTTCTTACTTCAGCAATACCTCCCCCTGGAGAACCTGGTGAATTTGACTCAGTTGTTCCTCCAAATCCAATCTCAACATACTTGTCTTTTTCTATCTTCTGTGATGGATTAAATGATAATGAAATGAGTAATATAATTATTACATGAAAAACAATTGAAACTATAAGTGAGAATTTTGTGTTATTCAATTTATTCATGAATTTAACTATCTAGCGTTTGAAAAGAAATATTTCCCCATTCAATCCTCGAGGGCATCTTTAAACCTTGCATGAAATAGACTTTCTTATCTCATACCTAATTATAAGGGAAAAAATTCGATTGATGAACATTTTATCATTAGCGGTAAAAATGATTAGCTGAAAACAATTCACTAATATTGAATTATTTTTTCATAGTAGCCATTAGAAGCTTAGTAGCTCCCGCATTTTTAAGGGCATCAAGAAGTTGCACCACGCTTCCGTATATTGCATTTTTATCAGCCTTTACTATAACATCGTGGTTATTTTTTTGAATAAACTCTGTCTGAAGTTCTGCAGGTAACTGGCTTATATCAACTTGTTTATTGTTTAGGAATATTTGGTTCTGATCGTTCAAATATACTTCAATATTATTACTTACAGTTGTTTGAGACGCAGACGATTGAGGCAACTTGACTTTTAAGGCTCCAGTAATTAAAAAAGGGCTGGTAATCATAAAAATAATCAACACGACTAATATAACATCTGTAAACGGTGTAATATTTATTTCGGAAAATTCTTTCTCGTCTAATTTATATCTTCTCATTTATTTCTTCTCATTTCAACATCTTAATGTATCGCAAAGTCTTTTGAATTGCTTCATCATAAAGTGGCATACTTAATTTTAATCTTTTCATAAAATAATTATAAAACATAACAGCTGGTACCGCAACCAGAAGTCCGGCTGCTGTTGCAATAAGAGCATCTGCTATACCGCTCATAACCATTGTATAATTTGAGCTGTCTTGGACTGAAAGAGCATTAAACGATTTTATAATTCCGACAACAGTTCCGAACAATCCGATAAAAGGAGAAATACTTCCAAGAGTGGCTAGAATCCCTAACCCTTTTTCCATCTTTGCAATTTCTTTATCAAGCTGAGTGTAAGCCATTTGCTCAAGTTCTTCTTTTGATTCTTTTGATTGTTCAATTATATAGGCAACAACATTTGTAAGCGGGCATTTGACTTTCAGAAACCACCAATTCCATGTGCTTGATTTACAGACATAGAGTGCATCATTTAAATCATTAGCTTTAAGACTGCGATAGATATTGTGCATGAAATCGCTTATTACTTTTTCCGTAATGCCTTTGAATGTAATCAATTTTTCTATTATAACCTTTACTGAAAGTAAAGAGCAAATAATTAAAATAAATATTACGTAACCTCCTTTGGCAACAAGGTCAAGGAGACTGGGGTTATACATTTTTTAATCCTTTCTCAGAAAATTAAGCTCATAAAATTTTCAAATTAAAATAACAACATTCATTTAGATGCTTAGGAACATTGTTTTGTTTTATCTATAACTAAAAAATATTCTAAACTAACTATTGTTTGGGTGATGCTTTTAACAACAAAAATTATTTTCCTTCCTCTTTCATCAATCTATGCATTATGCTGTGATGTCTTCCGTAAAAGAAATAAATCACTAAACCGATTGCAAGCCAACCGAATAGTCGTAACCAATTTTCTTCTGGAAGTGAAAACATCAATAATGTGCAAGTTATAATTCCCAAAATTGGAACAAGCGGAACGAACGGCGCTCTGAACGGGCGTTCTGCTTCCGGATGAGTTTTTCTCATAATTAATACAGCAGCACAAACTACTACAAATGCAAATAGAGTTCCGATGTTTACTAAATCTGCTAATACTCTTAAAGGTAAAAATCCTGCCAAAATAGAAACAAAAATGCCTGTAAGTATCGTCGATTTCCATGGAGTGCGATATTTTTTATGGACATCACCAAAAAATTTAGTAGGAAGCAATCCGTCTCTTGCCATTGCTAAAAATATTCTCGCCTGGCTTAGCATCATGACAAGTAGAACTGAAGTTATTCCAGCAACTGCACCGAGCGAAACTAAGAATTGCGCCCAGACTAATCCAACTTGCTTGAAAGCATTCGACACTGGCGCATTAATGTCTATCTTATTGTATCCAACCATTCCCGTTAAAACACCTGCAACTGCAATATAGAGAACAGTACAAAGAATTAATGAAGTAATAATTCCTATGGGTACATCACGTTTGGGATTTTTAGCTTCCTCAGAATGTGTAGAGACAGAATCAAATCCAATATAAGCAAAAAAGATAATAGCTGCTCCTGCTAAAACTCCTACCGGAGCCCCTCCTGGACCTGTTTGTCCCCAAATTGTTTTTCCGAATAAGCTAAGCCCCGAATAGCCATAAGGTGCGAATGGGTGCCAATTTGCTGGATTTATATAAAATGCGCCCACAATTATTACAAGAAGTACTATTGCTAATTTTGTTATAACAATTCCAGTATTGAAGCCGGCGCTTTCTTTAATTCCCTTTACAAGAATAAAAGTAATTAAAATCGTAATTATGATTGCCGGAAGATCCAGGACTGACCCGGTAGATGTAAGAAGCCCGGAAGTGGGATTAAAATCAAAAGGAGCATTTGAAATAGTAGGGGCAAATTTAATGCCTAATATGCTTATAAAATCCTGAAAATAATGCGACCATCCATGAGCAACAGTTGCAGACGCAACTGCATATTCAAGGATTAAATCCCACCCAATAATCCAAGCAAATAATTCTCCCAAAGTTGCATAAGCATAAGTATAAGCAGACCCGGCAACCGGAACCATCGAAGCAAATTCTGCGTAAGATAAGGCAGCAAAAACGCATGCAATCCCGGAGACTACAAACGATAATACAATTGCAGGGCCACTTTTATCATGGGCTGCAACGCCGGTTAACACAAAAATTCCGGTACCGATTATTGCTCCAACGCCAAGACTTGTAAGTGCAACCGGCCCAAGAACGCGACGCAAGCGGTTTTCGCTTTTAACTTCATCTAATAGAACACTCAATGGTTTTGTCGCAAAAATTTGCTTCATGCTATAGCTCCTTTTTATTGTATTAGCAAATCAAAAAGTTTAGAAATTTATTTTTAAGCTCGTTTGTTTAGCGGTTAAATAAAAGATTGCAAAAACTATTCAAATCGAGTTCCTTTGTCAAGTAGATTTTCAATTTAGATGAATTTTTTTGATACTAAAAAAAATCCCGATTTCCTTTTCAGAAAATCGGGATTTAGTCTTGATTTTTCTAAAATTAAATAAACAACGGAGCTAATACAAGCGTTAATGTCGCCAATAATTTTATTAGCACATGCAAAGATGGGCCTGCAGTGTCTTTAAACGGATCACCGACAGTATCGCCAACAACCGAAGCTTTGTGAGGGTCGGATTTTTTCCCACCGTATGCGCCGGTTTCGATAAATTTTTTGGCATTATCCCAGGCTCCTCCGCCATTGTTCATGAATAACGCAAACAGAATTCCGGTGATTGTTCCGACCATTAAGTATCCTCCGACTACTTCAGCGCCGAGTGCGCCAGTAGGATTATTTACTCCTCCGCCCCAATAATAAATCCATTTAAAAACTAATCCTACTCCTATTGTCATTCCGACAACAAGCAATCCGGGGACGACCATCTTTCTTAAGGCAGCTTTGGTTGCAATATCTACGCATTGACCGTAATCCGGTTTTGAAGTGCCTTGCATAATTCCCGGATTATTTTTGAATTGCTCCCTAACATTATTAATAATTGCGTATGCTGCTTTCCCGACTGCTTTGATAGCAAAGGAAGAAAAAAGAATTACAAGCATTGCTCCTAAAAGAGCGCCGACAAAAACCTCTGGCTTATCAAGATTTATTACACCCTGGAATGAAGGCATATAATTTTTTACTTCGTCAATATAAGCTCCGAATAAAAGAAAAGCTGCTAAAGCTGCAGAACCAACGGCATAACCCTTTGTCAATGCTTTGGTGGTATTGCCCACTGCATCAAGCCTATCGGTTTTTATTCTTACTGATTCTTCCTGTTGGCTCATTTCAATTATTCCACCCGCATTATCAGTGATGGGTCCAAAAGTGTCCATCGCCAAAATATATGCCGCTGAACCAAGCATTCCCATTGTCGCAA
>JAJYOQ010000389.1 GCA_021796135.1 Bacteroidota bacterium | reverse complement strand
AATTGGGCGCACAAATATTTATTAAATTCAATGAAGGGTTTTTATTTATAAAATCTGCAAGTTCATTTTTATTTATTGCGCATATTAGGGAAGGTTCAATTGTAACAGCATAATCAGTTCTTTGTTCTTCTTCGAGATAAGCCATTTCTCCGAATATTTCTCCCGGGTTTATCAAAGCTAAAATATTTTCTTTTCCCGCATTTGAATACTTAACTATCTTAACACGTCCCTTTTTAAGAAAATATTTTAGCTTTTGAAGGTTCATCTGCAAAATAAATGGGCTGATCTTTCTCAATTTCTTTCATAGACGAAATATTATTTAATTTCATCATGTTATCTTCATTCAAGTCCTTGAAAAGATTAAAGTTTTCCAAGTACCAAAGTTTTGTTTTATCAGCCATTTAATTACTTCTTATTTTTTAAAGTTAAAATAAAACATATACATTATTAGACATTAATTCAATCAATGAATTCTCTATCACAAATTTGTCCCTAAGATAGGAATTTAATCTTGACTAATAAGTATAGATTCATTAGGTTTGTATATAATTATTGAAATTTTATTCATTACTTAGTTCAATTATATAAATACTTTGGTTTTTTGAGTAGAATTTGCAGTGAAATAACGAAAAATGAACGTTTTTATAAAGGATAGTTTATCCATTAGGAGAATTGATGAGTTCGACAGAAGTTTCTGCAATAGAAGAGCTTACTAATAAGGAATACAAGTATGGTTTTGTAAGCAATATTGAAGCTGACAGTCTTCCACCCGGTTTGAATGAAGATACTATACGAAAATTATCGGCTATTAAAGGCGAGCCGGAGTTTATGCTTGAGTACCGTTTAAAAGCATATCGTCATTGGCTGACTTTAGAGGAACCTCATTGGGCAAATGTTAAATATCCGGTAATTGATTATAATTCTATATCCTACTATTCTGCTCCAAAGAAAAAACCCCAGCTTAAAAGCCTTGATGAAATAGATCCGGAATTAAGAAATACTTTTGAGAGACTCGGAATTTCACTTGAAGAGCAAAAACGTCTTTCAAACGTAGCTGTTGATGCTGTATTTGATAGTGTTTCCGTTGCTACAACTTTCCGGGAAAAGCTTTCAGAACTAGGGATTATTTTTTGTTCTTTTTCCGAGGCAGTGAAAAATCATCCTGAACTTGTCAAACAATATTTAGGAAGCGTAGTACCTTACACAGATAATTTTTTCGCATCTTTGAATTCTGCTGTTTTTAGCGATGGTTCATTTGCATATATACCAAAAGGTGTACGCTGTCCTATGGAGCTATCTACATATTTCAGAATGAATGCAGCAAATACGGGACAGTTTGAAAGGACATTACTAATTGCCGATGAAGGCGCTTATGTCAGTTACCTTGAAGGCTGCACAGCTCCGCAAAGAGATGAGAACCAACTTCATGCAGCAGTTGTTGAATTAATTGCTTTAGACAATGCGCAAATTAAATATTCGACAGTTCAAAACTGGTATGCCGGAGACAAAGACGGGAAAGGCGGTATCTATAATTTTGTCACAAAGCGCGGAGCCTGCCGGGGAGTCAATTCAAAAATTTCATGGACTCAGGTAGAAACAGGTTCAGCAATAACCTGGAAATATCCAAGTTGTATTTTACAAGGCGATAATTCTATCGGAGAGTTTTATTCCGTGGCTGTAACTAATAATATGCAGCAGGCAGATACGGGAACAAAAATGATTCACCTCGGTAAAAACACAAGAAGCACAATAATTTCAAAAGGAATATCCGCTGGAAGAAGCAACAACAGCTATCGCGGGCAGGTAAAAGTAAGCCGCAAAGCTGAAAATGCAAGAAATTTTTCTCAGTGCGATTCTCTTTTACTCGGAGACAAATGCGGAGCACATACATTCCCCTATCTTGAGATTAACAATCCATCAGCGCAAGTTGAACATGAGGCAACAACTTCAAAAATTGGTGAAGACCAAATTTTTTATTTAAATCAAAGGGGCATTTCAACTGAAGACGCAATAGGATTAATAGTAAACGGATATTGCAAAGAAGTATTTAAGGAACTGCCGATGGAATTCGCAGTTGAAGCTCAGAAACTTCTAAGTATCAGCCTTGAAGGCAGTGTAGGATAGTAACTAATAAAAATTGAAAAATTAATTTAAAATAATAGGAATTAAGAATGCTGGAAATTAAAAATCTTCATGTCAATGTAGGCGGTAAGGAAATACTAAAAGGTATTAACTTAAGTGTAAATGCCGGAGAAGTTCACGCAATAATGGGACCTAACGGATCCGGTAAAAGCACTTTAGCACAAACTATCGCCGGAAAACAGGATTATGAAATAACCAAGGGACAAGTTCTACTGGACGGCAAAAATCTATTGGAACTTTCTCCTGAAGATCGCGCACGAGAAGGAGTTTTTTTAGCATTTCAATATCCTATTGAACTTCCCGGAGTAAGCAATACAAATTTATTGAAAACTGCATTAAACGAAATCCGAAAATACAGAGGGCTGGAAGCTATTGATACCATGGAATTTCTAACTCATATAAAGAGTAAGATGAAACTAGTCGAGTTGGAACAATCATTATTAAGCAGAGCTGTAAATGAAGGATTTTCCGGCGGTGAAAAAAAGAGAAATGAGATTTTCCAGATGGCAGTACTTGAGCCAAAGCTAGCAATCCTTGATGAGACCGATTCAGGACTAGATATAGATGCGCTTCGAATAGTTGCAAATGGAGTCACAAAACTAAAATCAAAAGATAATGCAACTATAGTAGTTACCCATTATCAGAGACTATTAGAATATATAATCCCGGATTTTGTTCATGTTTTATATAACGGCAGGATAGTTAAGTCAGGCGGCAAAGAATTAGCGCTTGAGCTTGAAGAAAGAGGATATGACTGGTTAAAAGCGGATAAAGAGCTGATAGCTTGATAATCATATAATAAAAAGTGAATTAAAAAAATAAAAAATAAAATTTTAAAATTATGCTGAATATTGATTTTTCCGAAGTAGAAGATAAAATAATTAATGAAGGATTAACATCCCGTAATTCAATTGCAAAAGAGGCAATAGAAAATTATTCGCGTTTGAAGTTTCCGAATAATAAGGATGAAGAATGGCGGTTCACCAATATTTCTCCGTTATTAAAACATAATTTTCAATTTATTTCGGGAAGTTCAGAGATAAGCAGGAAGGATATTAAAAAATTTCTTTTTGGTGAAACCTTTAGATATCAATTTGTTTTTGTTAACGGTAAATTCGTTAAAGAATTATCATCAAATATTCCTTCGCAAAATATTGATATATCTGATATTGAAACCGCAATAGACAAAAATGCCGAAATATTCAAAAAGAATTTTGCAAAGTATTCGAAAAGCAAGGAAAGTTATTTTTCTGCACTTAACAGTTCAAATATTAATGCCGGAGCATTCATATACATAACCGACAACTCAGTAATTAAGGAACCAATTCACTTACTATTTATTTCTGATTTCAAATTGAAAGCTCTAGTTCAACCAAGAAATTTATTTATTTCCGGAAAGAATTCGCAAGCCACTATTATTGAACATTATGCTGCTATTAGCGACAATACATATTTCACAAATGCAGTAACAGAAATTTTTGCGGGAGAAAATTCTACTCTTAACCACATAAAAATTCAGGAAGAAAGCAGAAATTCTTTCCATATTTCCGAAACAGCAATTGAGATGGAAAGCAACAGTAATTTTGAATCTGCGGCTATATCATTCGGAGGAGAGATATCACGAGATGAGATTAATTGTAAATTTAACGGTCAAGGCTGCGAAGCCACATTAAACGGACTTTTCATGCTTGACGATTCGCAATTGCATGATACACACACAGCAATCGATCATGCCAAACCGTTTTGCAACAGTCACGAGCATTATAAAGGTATACTTGACGGGAAATCCAGAGGAGTATTCAACGGAAAAGTAATGGTAAGACCAAATGCACAAAAGACAAACGCATTTCAGGAAAACAATAATATAATCTTATCCAATGAAGCTTTAGTAAACACCAAACCTCAACTAGAGATATTTGCAGACGACGTGAAATGTTCTCATGGAGCAACCATAGGACAAATTGATCAGGATTCGATGTTCTATTTAAAATCCAGAGGCATAGGAGAAGAGACTGCCCGTACCATATTGATTCATGCATTTGCAAGTGATGTAGTAAAATCAATAAAAGTAAATGAACTAAGAGATTATCTTGAGAATATTCTTGAGCTTAGATTTAACAAAGAAAAATAAAACCGGAAGCATAAAGTGGACAAAATAGAAATAAATAATAGTATAAGATCCTATGATATTGAAAAAATCCGTGCTGATTTCCCTATTCTAAAAGAAATAGTACACGGAAAGAACCTCTGTTATCTTGATAATGCAGCTACTACACAAAAACCGCAAATAGTCATTGACACGCTAGTTAAATATTATACCAGTCAAAACTCTAATATTCACCGCG
>JAJYOQ010000388.1 GCA_021796135.1 Bacteroidota bacterium | reverse complement strand
ATCAGAATTTCGGGATAAAATATCCGCTTAATTTTCAGGACATGAATTTTGGAGGAATGAATTTCAAGAGAGATAACACCGATGAAAATCAGATCCGGACGCGAGGGACAGACGATGCGCCGATAAGTGCCGACAGATTAAAAGAGACATTAAGAAGAAAAGAGAATGATCTTGAGATAGTCGGCAAGAATAAAGACGATATAACAAAAATAACGATAGCCGAATTAAAGGGAATAGAAGTCAAAATGGATTTTCAGGAAAACACGCTGGTATACGAGTTGAAAATTCCGCTTAAATTTTCTCCCGGAGTTTCATACGCATTGAACGCAGATACATCAAATACAATCAGCATAGGATTAGAAACAGGGACAATCGATATAACAAAAATGCGCGGAAGGAACAACCGCGGATCAGATGAAGGCGGATCAATGGGCAGCGACAACGGCGGAGGAGATGAATCAGCAGGAGACATGTCCGCAACGGGAGACGGCGGCGGTGACCGATCAAACAGGAGACGCGGATACAATCAGAATGCGGCGAATATGCCTGCGCCATTTAGTTTTTGGGCGGAAGTGAAACTTGCTTCCGGGGGAAGCAAGTAAAGGAAAAAGTAAAAAGGAAAAAGTAAAAAGACAGAAGGCAGAAGACAGTTTTTTTATTGTTTCCAATTAATTTGGGTTGATTTGTAATAATTTATGCCCATGATATTCCATATTGAGCTTTGATTGGAGAGGCGGGCGGCGAAGTCGTTCCAATTTTTTCTGGATTTGGGAGACCAGCCGATTTCTGCGGCGCATAGGATTCTTGGGAAAACCATGTATTCAATATCGGACAATGTTTTTATAGTTTCAGTCCAAAGCGGAGCTTCAACGCCGACAATATTATTTGCATTTGAATCATCGACAAAGTCTAGCGGATCCCAGTCATAAGCAGTTTTGACAGAGACATATCCAGCCCAATTCTGACCGAGAGTTGTAGTGGAATCATATTTCATATCGAGATAAATTTTAGAAGCGGGAGAAAGAAGTAATTTCATACCTTGTTGAGCGGCAGCCCTAGCATATTTACTATTAGCCCAAAATTGAACGATAGAGCCAGAATCAACAGCAGCATTTCTAATTTCTTCCCAGCCGACAACTTTTTTTCCGTATTTATGAACTATCTTTTCGACTTTATCAATGAAAGCGGCATATTCGGGAATAGCTAAAGTTCGAGCCTCATCACCGCCGATATGGATATAATCGCCCGGAGTAATAGCGGCTAATTCTTTAATAACGTCATCCAGGAAAGAATAAGTAATAGGTGAATTTAAACACAAGGAACAGAATCCGACATTCGTGCCCCCATATAATTTAGGAGCTATGCCGTTGCAATTAAGAATTGCATAAGAAGCGAGAGCGGCGTTAGTATGAGCCGGCATATCAATTTCCGGAACGACATTGATAAATCTATCCTTCGCATAATTTACGATATCGGAGAAATCTTTTTGAGTATAATATCCGCCCGGATCGCCGCCGGTAGCCGTGCTTCCACCGTATTCGGCAAGATTTTTCCAGCTATGAATCATAATCCGCCATCCCTGATCATCGGTCAAGTGAATATGGAAGACATTGATTTTGTACAAGGCGAGAATGTCGATATATTTTTCGACATCATTAACGGAGAAAAAATGTCTAGCCACATCAAGCATAGCGCCGCGCCAATGATAGCGGGGATAGTCAACAATAGTTCTCGATTTGATATTCCAATCAGCAGCAAGTATGAGAGGACTATCAATAGCCGGCGGGAAGAGCTGTCTGATAGTCTGCACCCCTCTAAACAGACCTTCCGGCATAAATGCCTGAAGGAAGATGGAGTCTTTGGAAACAGTAAGTTTGTAACCCTCGCTGCCCAGTGCAGAATCCGAGTTTATAATAGAGAGGAAAATATTTCCGTGTGAGGAGTCAGGAATATTATCTGCGACATCAAGATTGAAGCCCGTAGAAGGGCTTAATTTATTTTGTAGATAGAGCGCAATTTTTTTTACAGGCAGAGATGAAGGTTCGATATAGATTTTTGCAGAAGGAGTTAGAGAGAAAGTTGAGCCAGTATATTCATCATAAACAGGAGCGGGGATTATAGCAGCTTCGTTATCATTAAGGAGGACTTCCTGTGCATTTTCTGATGAAGTTAAAATTTTCCCGCTGCTGCATTGTTCTAAGAGGAGGGGAGCGGAAAACACGAGCAGGAAGTATATTATACGAATGATTTTATTACGTTGCATAGGGCCTCTAATGGCAAGTTAAAAGTAAAAAAAGATTTAAATGGAAATACAATATACTGAACTATTGAAAAATAAATTATTGACTGAACATAACCAAAAAATAAAAAATTGGCTTTCTGAATTTCTGGTAGAATATGGAGATTATGTAAGTAAGCTATTTAAGAAAACTGTTCGAGCTGATGGATTAGATGATAAAAATTATTCATTTGGTTTTATGTAGTTAAAGAATTATTTGGGCGTGAGGATTTGAGTACTGCTTAGATTTATTCGCATTTGCGGAAACTCAATTTGATGGATGCGGGAAATTTGATGTGAAAAAAAATACTCGTATTAAATCGAGTACTCTTTGAAATAACGAATAAATTATTTTATAAGTAATAATTTTTTTGTTTCCACAAAATTCCCTGCTTGCATTTTGTAAAAATAAACTCCTGAAACGAATTCGCTGCTTGCATTGAATTGCACGGAATAAAGACCTGCTGACTTCTTTTCGTTAACTAAAGTTGCTACTTCTCTGCCGAGAATATCATAGACCTTTATTGTAACTAAACTTGTTTTAGGCACTGAATAATTGATAATAGTTGTTGGATTAAATGGATTGGGATAATTTTGAGAAAGCATGTACTGAGAAGGTATTTTATTCCCATTATTTTTTTCCTGCTGAATGGACATAACTATTCCATTCTCATTAAACTCATCGATAGTTCCTTCATAATTCCAGTTACTAATCCATTTGTTACCGTATTTATCAATAAGGATATCTTGAATATATGACATTCCAATGTCACTATTATCAGTGTTATAGTTATTAATATTCCCAGTTTTAGTATCAAAACTAACTATCCCTTGTCCTCCAGTAGCAATCCATAACTTACTAGAAGATTCTACAGTTAACCTAGCTAATCCATATGGTGTTGGCCATGAATTCGAAAGTGAATATGGAAAACTGAATTTTTTCCAGACTTGATTTATAAAATTTACTGCATAATCAATTGTTAGAAACCAGATACTATTATCCGATCCTATTGCCATATTTGAGCAAACAGAACCTACTTGAGGTATTATATAAAACGTAAAGTTAGTATCATTATATTTAAATAGAGTATCATTTCTTGCAAACCAAATATTACCATTATTATCTATAGCGCTCCCAATTGGAAAATTATTAGTTTGAACTTGATTTGTATCGAAAAATGAAATTGCATCTGAAAAATACTTTTTATTGTCTAAACCTACTAAAATATCCCATGAACCACCATTAAATTTGGAAGATAGTGTGGTCCATTTTCCTTCATTATAATAAGAAATACCTCCACTAAAAAAACCAGGATTACACCGAGAATTTACCGAACAGTCTGCCGCTGACGTCCATAAAATTCCTTTATGATCTACCGCAATTGAATTATAAAAATTTGAAATAGGGAGATTATCAGTAGTAAAATCCCAATGCGTCCATGTTTTTCCATCGTATCTAGATATACCACCCAACATTGACGCTACCCATAAATTTCCACTTGAATCTATTGCAAGTCTATCTTCAGCAGAAAACGGTATACTTTCTGCTTGAGCAATGCTTATTTCACTAAAATTATTTCCGTTATAACTAAATAATCGAGGGGTTTGGAAAGCAGTAAAAGGATTATTTCTTCTACTGCTAATATATAATATTCCTTTTTTGTCCCAACCCATTGAAGTAATATATTCCCCGTTTTCAATAAATGGTGAATTTGGAATTAGTACAAAATTATTTCCATCAAACTTAAACAGCTTATCGTTAGTGCAATCTGAAACAGAAGTAACTCCTACTATTATATATTGATTATTCAATATACCAATCGTAGGGATATAATTACTTGTCAAGGTTGAATTGCTAGTAGAATATATCTGCCATTTATTCCCATCGTAGCAAGCGATACCATTTTGCTCGGAGCTAACCCAAACTTTATTCGTTGGGTCAACAACAATATCGGTTATTCGACTTGAAGGGAAATTAATATTTGAGGAATTAAAAACTGTTCTATTCCCCTTGCTGTCAATTCTTAATATTGCTTTATCATAATCGAACCAAATATTGTTGTTCGAATCTATAGCTACAGCATAACTTCCTTTAGTATCAATATTATTTTCTGTCCCTGTGTTTGTAATTTCATAAATACCATTCCCATCGGCAATCCACAAATTATTTTCTTTATCAATTGCCATTTTCTCAACATATTGAGTGCTGCTT
>JAJYOQ010000387.1 GCA_021796135.1 Bacteroidota bacterium | reverse complement strand
CAGATTAGAAACGGTGTGTATCGATGAATTCGAATATATCTGCATCGTGACGTTCCCGTTCCCCATCTGCAAATTCCACAGATTCGGGGAGACGTACCCATTGGTTGTGTTGTAGTAAGGATGAGGATTCGATGCGTTACCGATAAGAGTATAAATTAACTGCGATTGTGTGCTGCCCATACCAAAAGAATGCTCAATATTTGGAACAGCCGATACAGAAAACAGAATTAATACAACTATTGCAATTATCACTACCGCAATTTTAATCATTTTCCACCTCCTTGGCTTTGTGACCACGAGTTACCATGAACGAGAGAGTTAAAAATATACCTGTAAGGAAATAAGAAATTCATGTACTACCTCTCTGAAGAATAGAAACGCTCACTATTGCAACAACTAGTAACAGAGAAACAAAAAGCACAACCAGACTCACTTATTCCACTCCTATTTTTTTCTTAGTAAATAAGCCTTTTAAACTATTTAACAGGTATTAGATACTAAATATCCTGCTACTTAACGGCTCTAATTACTTACTCTGTTTAGCCGCCTAACTATGAGCTAAAAATAGAGTGATAGATACGATAAAATTTAAACGTAGCCTTCTGGCACCAATATTTTCTGTGAAGGAGATTGCCGACTTTCTCCAGCAGGAAAAGAAAGATTTGATGGAGGGATAAGACAGCTTTTCCTAAAACACTACAACATTTTAGTAGATACCGCAATTTTTATAGCCGTTTAGTGGCGTTTTAGGCGACACCTTTTACCAAATATTTTCAAAAAACTAATAATCTACCCTATGTAAAAGCTAGCGTTAGTATCGATAAACTACCATATAAAATACGGTTTCAGTAACTATAATATATGTATTAAAATCCTTAAAAATTCTTAAAAACCCTTATAGTTACCTTCACCTATGTTATTCTTGTAATTTACCGAGTATAACATACGTTTAGAACCCTTAAAGATTATTAGTTTTTCAATTTTATTGTTTACTTTTGTGCTAAGAAACGCAGTATTAACTCTTACTTTCTTCACTCGGAATAAGTTCAATATGTCTGTTCATAAGCTCGTTTTTTATTATTTCTTGGTCTTCATCGCCGCCGAGTCTTGGCATATTACCTACAAAAATTACTGGTATAACTCCTCTACTTCTTAGTGCAGCTTGAACAAAGTTGCCCATAATCGTTGGCCAAGCTCTTTCCCTAACTTCTCTAGGTGTATTCTTCTTTAAACTGAATCCTTTATTATTGCTTGTACTATATTTTCTAATCTCGTCTTCTTCTATGCTACCACCGATAAAATCTAAATATTCAACAATTAGATCGTGGTCGTTCTGAAGATTCAGCCCATTAACATCTCCATAATGGTAAAAAGTGTATTTTCTTCTTGGAAATATGTAGTTGTTGTTTTGTTTCTTATCTTTAAGTGCTGTTTCTAAATCTTTAGGAACAATAAGTGCAATGCTATTTGCTTCACATCCCTTGTTATAATCTTGGACCCAGCGGTTTATTGTAAATTGTATATTTCTGGTTATATCCATTATTGGCATGCCTTTAAGGTAGTTGATTCTGTGTTCATATTTCTCGTCAGTCTCCAGTTCTTCGTTTTTTTCGGGTAGTTCTGGATTCAACTGTTTATCTAGACGGTTAAGACTGTATGAGTGCTTATCTGTATAACCGTACCAGTAAACAGTAGTTACCTTCTCTGTTGGTATAAGCTTGTAAATTGGCGTTCTGTAAGGGGTTAAGTCGATTGAAGCAACATCATCGGAGTTATCTAATAAGATAGTTATTTTAGCAAATTTAAGGGCAAGTTCAAATCTTGACTTCTTATATTGGTCATATTGTAGTGTTGCAGAAGAGACAATTAATGAACCCTTATCTTTAATTATTTTCTTCAACGCACCGTAAATACCGCTTATCAATTTTATGCCAGTTGTCTTTATGACTTCCCCTGAATATGTTCTATCCTCATTGTAATCTCTAAACAGTTCTGCCTTACCGACTTGGATTTTAACGAATAACTGTTTGTTTTTTCTATAAATCTCTCTAAGTTTGTCTATGTCAGTTATACCTTCTATAAGCTTCTCTGCTTTTTTTTGCCATTTGTCGAGTTTGGCTGGGTTTACATAGTACCATGTATAGTCTTTGTCCACAAAGTCCAATGGTTCAGATGACTTTTTAAGTTCTTTTATCACTACCCTTTCTATTATGTCTAGATTTGGTGTAACCTCAGTTGCCCTAATTTTGTTTGCTGTTTCCTCATCAAAAAATATTTCTTCGTTAAATAGTTCGTCTGGCTCATCCACGTACACTTTTGAATGATGGCTAGAGGCACTAAACTGCCACCTAGCTATTGTTTCGACAACCTTAGGGTCTTCTCCTTTTTTTTCATCTAACTTATCTTGCTGGTCTGAATACTCACATTGTTCATGAATTGGTAGAAAGTTATCGTGAATATCTTTTGATGAAATGTTTAGGTTACGAAGCACCCCAATTTCTTCTATATGTTTGTCTGCTTCTGGACAAGAATGTTCTAACGACTTCAGGAACTGAAATGGGGGTTTTATGTGATACGTCTCTTTTTCATTGATTAACCTAGATTCTATATGGCTGTATCTTGGGCTTAAGAAGGCTGCATCCACATCTTTATTGAATTGCTTAATAATTGCAGAAGTCTTTCCAGAACCTGCATCCCCATAATAAATTGTAATCCCAGGCATTAGACACAACCTCCGTCCTTAGGATGCATTATAGAGTATTGTAATTTCCCTCTGTTTCTTGTTTCACAAAGTTGGTAGCCAGAAAACAGACCGAATGTAAGCAGCTCTACTTTACCGTACATAGAGCTGTGCCTCCATCAGTTCGGAAATAATTATTACTAGGTTTTCTTTATTGAATTGTCTTAGAACTTTAAGGTCTTCTGGCATTGTGTTTTCATGTAGATAGCTGATTGCTTCATACGGATTGTTGAAATTATCTAGGTTAATTAACCTAAGAGCCAATCGGTCTATCAAGTGCGTAATAATGTATTGTAGTTTCCGTCTATTTATAAGTTTTAAAATGCTAACGTCTTGCGGAACTACATTTTCATAAAGCCAGTCTATCGCTTCATATGGATTGCTAAAGTCTTTGAGTTTTAATAACTTTAATACCCTAAGCTCGTTGATAGTGTATCCTTTCTTAAAAGTCCGACCTGCTAAATACTTAGTTTTTATTACTTTATACGTAGGAACCACTCACCTACACTCCTGTGAGCAGTCAGCTCCAAACTGGCTGCTTTATTTTTTAATTATATTTTCAGATGATCAGCTACGTACTGCGTTATGCTTTTTCCTTCTTCTGATGCCTTCTGGCGTATTAGACTTGCTAGCTCAACATGAAGGTTTATCGCTGACCAACTTACTGTATTTTTTCCTTTCATCCATCTCGCCTTATACCTAGTAGTAAATAGCTATATATATATTTTACGGATTTTATAAAATTATGGCTCAATCTCTATGTTAAGTTTAAAACCCTATGTTTTACTAGGTCGGTATTAACTATAGAGGAGATTATTATATAGCATATTTATGTAGAATTATATTTATATAGCGTTAAAATAAAATTAAAATCGGCTAGGAGAAATAAAAAAGGTAGTTTTATACCTTTAAAGCCTTTAAAACGCTAGATTTTACCTTCTCGCTACCTTCTCGTAAGGATAAGGTATTAAAGCCTTAAGCTTTTTAACTACCTTTCTATAGTACTCGTCTGCTAACTTAACTTTATTCAAGTAATGCATAGAACCTATGCTTTCAGATGATCTTCCTTGTATATAATCACAGATGCCTTCTGACACTCCATTGGATATTAGGAAGTTGTACTGCCACTTGCGAAGATATTTAGCTGGCAAATTGGCTCGATAAAATACCTTTTTCACAGAAGAACCATAGACTTTGTACTTTCTACTTAGCTCTAAATTATCAGGATAATAGACATAGTAAACCCTCTTATTTCCTCTATCATCACTTAGAGGATATTTATTAAACCCTTTACCTTTGATCTCCCTATTTGGGTCGAAGACGGTTAATAAGGTTATCATTTCCGTTATTCTAATACCAGAAGCAGCCAAGAGGTAAAAATACAGCCTTTCCCTATCTGTCTGTAGTTTATTGTATGCTTCCTTTATCTTTGCATTATCAGGTACAAAAATATCTACGTTTGCTCTATCTCTATAATGAAGCATCATCTTATAATCCTCCACAGTACGCTTATCCAGTATCTCCTGTTCTTGTAAATACGAAAGAAAGAGCCTTGCTGCTATAACAGCAAACTTTTTACCTTCTGGTATGTGACTTGCTAATGCTTCTGGAGTTGTAAGTTTATAATCTTTGAAGTAAGCAGTTACATTGTTGATAATATCCCTTTTATACTCGGCACTATACTCTTTGCTAAGGATATATTTTATAAAATTATCTATATATTTACTTACTTGAGGGTCTGGCTCCGTAGGGATCCGGGAGTTCAAATCTCCCCCTCCG
>JAJYOQ010000386.1 GCA_021796135.1 Bacteroidota bacterium | reverse complement strand
AAAGTAGCAAAAAAAGAAAGAAACAATTATTATTACATTATTTTTATATTTTTACCTTATTATGAACCTGTTTATTAACATATTTTTTTATAATCTTTCGGTTACCTTTTATTATGACCCAACACGTACGGTCAGAAATTTATCCTGTAGTATTATATTTTCAGCTTCCGGGTTACATGGTATTGCTTTTTGATGATAAAAATATTGACCGGTAACTTTTGCTTGTTCATCATCGCTAACTGCCAGCCAAGCTTGCGTTTCATAACCTTTTTGAAGATTATCCGGAGCACCAGACCCGCCCATTTTTGTTGGAACCCAACCCGGATTTACTGCATTTGAGTAAATCTCCGGAAATTTGCGTGCTGCTGCTTTACAAAGCATTACTATATGAAGCTTTGAGTCGGAATAAGTTATTCGATTAGTGTCGTTTTTAAAACTCTCGAGTTTTGACTGACCCTGCATATGCATTCCTGAAGAAAGATAGATTAAGCGTTTCGGTTTTTGAATCAAACATGTAAGGATATAAGGAGCTAAAGTATTAACTCTGAAAATATCTTTTGCTGAATCCCGGTAAACACCTGCGTTATGAATAACAGCATCGAAAGAGCCAATTGAATTAACTTGATCAGCTAGTTTAATTGTTTCTTGAATGCTGGAAAGGTTACCGGTTAATACATTTTCGGCTTCTGGAGTCTTCTTCATTGCATCGCTGCCACGTTCGGCATTTCGCGCATGCAGCACAACCTTATGTCCCATTTCAACCAATAATTTTGCTGCCATTTGTCCAAGTCCATCGGCAGAGCCGGTAATAAATATTCTTGCCATTATTTTCTTTCAGTCATTTTTAATTTTTAAAGTGTTAGTCTTTATTTATTAATATAAAGATACATAAAAGTGCTATGAAAGGATTTGCTCCTTTGTAAAAGAAATAATAAGCACTCTTTAAAAAATAGTTTAATTTTTTTAAACTTAAAATTAAAGAGCTGTTTACCCTATAATGGCAATTGGCTGAAACATTCCCCTTAAATAAATTTATAGGTTAGGATAAAATCTTAAACCGATAGCGCCATCAATTCCTGAACCGAAATCAGGAGCTAGACCCACGAGCACACCGATTTCGCCGAATATTTCAAGAGGGGTGCGGCGAGGAAGAATATTAACTCCGAAAACTCCACGGACACCGACTTCAGTTCCGCTATTTACTCTGAAGTTTTTATCCCAGAAACCATACCCTTCACCGAAACCAAGAGAGAGTCCGGGACCGGCATAAAGATTTGCGATATCTGAATTAAATACATTAAAATGCCATAGATAATCCGCATTGAGCCGGGGGCTTCCGAAATAAGAAGAGCCAAGATCAAAGACAAATGCGTTGTCATAATTCGTCCAATATTTAACAGTAACTCCGGTTGGTTCTCCAAGAATAATTCCAAAACCCAAATCTTTTCTACCCGGAGATTGGGCAAATAAATTAGTAGTAATAATTGTAATTAAAAATATTCCTAACAATAGATTTTTCATAGTTGCTCCGATTGTAGATTATTAAAAAATATATTATTAACTATTTTATGATTCTATAAATGGAATAGCAGTCCGACATTCAATACGACGAAGTCGCTTTTAAGGTTTGAAGCGCCCGGCATTTGCTGAAAGTCATAATTAAGAAAAACATATCTTAAATCTGCTGTGAGAATAGTATTTGGGTCATCCGTACTACCGCTTAAGGGAAATTGAACTCCGGCTCCAAAGTGCCATCCAAATTTTTGTTCAGTTTCAGAACTTCCGTTAGGGTTAAATATTGAAGGGCTATAATCAAATGCAGTATTATACCATCCAACTCCGACAGCTCCATAAAGGACATCAATTGGATAAAGAAGCGCTGTAACCATTACAGGCCAGCTTGTAACTGTAACATCGCCGTTATTGTATTGTTCCTGCCTATAGTTAATTGATGCTTCAAGCCCAAATCCTGTTGACAGTTTTGTTCTAAAAGCGCCGCCAATCATGAATTTACTATTATCGGCATCAGCAGATTTATACCATCCAACCTGAGGACCTAGATAGGATGCAGATTGAGCTTTGATTAAAACTGCAGCAGCAAAGAATACGAATATTATTATATGTAATTTCTTTGTCATAAGAATTTCCTTATAAGTTTATACAAGCCTTGTTTAATATAATATTTTTTTTTAATGGTCATGGTTTCCATGATCATTTTCATGACCTCTATCATGATTTTCTTTGTTTTTATACCAGCCCTTGTGATTACCATTGTCATGCCACTGTCCGTTATTCCAATGCTGATGATCCTCGCCGATATTACGTTGATCATGGCGGTCTCTATATGAGTAATATTTTTCCCTATATTCCCTATCATGCCGCCATGGGTCTCTCTCATTTAAGACGACTTTATACGAATTATAAACATCATAATTATGATATCTTGGAGGTAAGTATTCGCTACGTACCCAGTATCCTCCCTCATTATAGTAATAGCAGTGCAATGGAACACTGTAATAAACATCAATTCCGGGCAGGTAATAATATTCAACATAATCATAACCAGCAGGCCCCCACGCAGGCTGGCTTCCTAAATTAAAGTGAATGCTAAAGTGAACTTGTGCGTAAAGTGCACTTGATCCGCTTGATAAGATTATAGCAATAATAATATAAAACACATATCTTAAATTTCTTCCTTTTAGAACTGACGATCTCGTTATCTTTTTCATATCTTATAACTCCTTAATATTAGATAATAGATTAAAAATTTGCATATAGGATCATCATAGTTTCGGCTGCTGCATTAATGTGCGCGCCATTAGCTGGGTTCATTACCATTGCCATCTCGGTTTTAACACTTGAATAAAAAGCGGAATATGCTTTTACTAATGCTGCAAATGATACATTTGAAGAAACAGCAGCTTGCAAAACAGTTCTATAACCGGCAAGACTTGCATCCATATTAGTCATCATATTAGAATTTATTCCAAGTAAAACCGGTATATCTGATTCTATTGCAGACCTATAAGTCTCGTAAGCATTATCGATATCGGAAATAGTTAGGGCGTTTTTAATAGAGACAACTAAATTATCGCCGGCAGTCGCAGCATCAGAAATTTGTGTTTGAGACGCTCCGAGCGATATAAAGTTTGATTGAACTGCATAGTTAGTGACAATTGCTTTAATTTCCTGGGATCTTTGTTCGAATGAAAACGCAATTTGAGCATTTAGACCCGTAAGACTGTTTATAAAGGCTCTTTGTGAAATTTCCATAAGTTTAATACAAGTGCCGGCAGATAATCCAGCATTTATAAATGCATTTACTACCCCTTTGTAATAAGAATTTTCCGCAGCATCATCATCGCTTTGATTATTAGCAAAATATAAATTCCTTTCAAGCGATATTTCTGCATCTTCTTTACCGCCTATAACCGTCTGCCACTGACCCTGAGACATCCCGATTGATGAATCTGAAAATGCATCTACCTCAGCATTTGCTTCGGCATTGATACTAGCTTCTATATCATCTTCCATAGTCGTATCAGCTTCAATTTCAGTAGCAATATCGGAAGATATATAGTTATCGATTTCAGCATAAGTGACGTTGTCATGGTTATGCTCTTTTGCTTTAATATAGATATCCGTTTTAATAGTAGTTTGATCGTCTAGAGGTTCGGAAAAGACTTTAAGTCCAGATTGTACCTGTGAAGTAACAACTGCTTTCCAATGACTGGATCCTTGCGAAGCAATAACAACCAGGTTTGAAATACCATTAAGGTTAGTCTCAACATCAAACTTACCGTTTACATCAGTTTGAACAGCGGCATTGGATACAGTTTGAAGAGATCCATCGGATTTTATTGAAGCAAGGATTACGGTTGCTCCTTGAATGCCTGATTGGGTTGAAGAAGACTTTTGCATATTGCCTGTTGAAGAGGCGCTTCCGACTACCCTGCCTTCTACAATAGAGGGAGAAGCACTGGGAGAGGTTGGGCTGCTTTTATCGCAACCGGATAATATGGCTGCAGCGAAAATGATTGCGAGGAACGGCAATAATTTTTTAAGCATCATATTATTTGAGATTTCTGTTGAAATTTTAGTTTTCATTTCTAGCTCCTTGAATTTTTAAGCATAAATTCTATCCCCAAAAAGTCAATTTAAGTGCCAGGTGTAAAAGAACTTCTTTTTATAAAAAAGAGGGTTTTAAGAGCAGGTTATAGATATGAATTTTTTTCGTCTTCTGTATTTTTTTCGTATAACGGAATGGAATAGAGATGTTTTTATATCAATATGAATTCGGAATTTTTACTGTAAACTTGGTCCCTTCATCTAGCTTACTTTGGAGTGATATCTCGCCTTTATGTATTGCTACATATTGTTTTACTATACTTAGTCCCAAACCATAACCTTTAATCTTATCGCTGTTTTTTGCCCTGAAGAACGGTTCGAATAATTTTTTCTGATCTTCTGCTGGTATCCCCATTCCGTTATCTTGAATCGTAAATTTTATAAACTCTTCTG
>JAJYOQ010000385.1 GCA_021796135.1 Bacteroidota bacterium | reverse complement strand
TCGTTGTCAGCGAAGACCAGATCATTGTGGGGGCGGAGATCACCCAGGAGGCAAACGACCAGCATCAGCTGCTTCCCATGCAGGAAGCGACCCGACACACCCTGAAAACAGCCGGAATTGTCGAGACTCCCCGGGAAGTCGTGGCCGATACCGGCTACTGGAACGAAGAAGCGATCGCGAATGAAAAGCCCGAAATGACGGAGTTCTTTCTCAACCCCTTCCGGAAGGCCCGGGGACGAAAGAGAAAGGAGGGGGCCGAACTGAAGAAAAAGGGTCCCACGCCGTTCGAAGAGAAGATGCAGGGCGATCGGGTCCGGGAGATCCTGAAACGGCGAGGCGGCATGGTGGAGGGAGTCTTCGGTCAGATCAAGACCGTCCAGGGTGCGACCCGGTTCATGAGGCGAGGACTTGCGGCGTGTGGGTCGGAATGGAAGCTCATCTGCGCCGCCCACAACGTCTTGAAGCTCTGGAGAGCCGTGAACAAAAAACGAAAAGAAATGATCCCCTGCTGGACCCCCTGTCCGGGATGACGAAAGAAGGGTCCCCGGGAGGATCCGTCCATCGGAATGGTCGAAGAGAGGTGGGAGAGCGGTTGTTCCGGTTCTGATCACAGGCTTCTCCGCTTCCTTTCGTTCATTCGATGTCAGGAGAATAGGAAAAGGAATCGCTGGCTTTGTCATAAAGTCCCGATTTTATTTTCGCAACAGGCTCCAAGGTCTTAAAAATTAGTCCTCATCTTCAGAGAGAAGTGACATAGACTGGATGAACTGCAACAGGAATAGGGAACATAGCCAATCAAATTAAACCCTGGGATTTACTTGATGAAAAAGTTTATTTTAATTGATCATTCTATTATTGATAATGGTGGCCATCATTTGGAATATGCTCTGAGAGTTCTATGTAGTGCAAAAGAACTTGGTTATAAAACAATACTTTCAACTAATAAAAAATGTTCTAAAATAAATCAAGATAAAATTGATATCATTGAAAATGCGTTTACCCGTTCATTCTGGGAAAATTGTAATAATGAAGATATTAAAATAATAAAATTTAATCATTTAAATATATTATTTAATAAAATATTTATTATTTTAAATAAATTAATTAGTAGTTCTATTTTTTATACTTTATTAATTTCTGATGAATTTCGATTAAAAGAAACTTTTAAAAGATATAATTCTTTAAGTTCATCAAAAAAAATATCTTTTATAACAATAATAACAGGGTATTTTCTTAACCGTATAAAGAAGATTTTTCAACGAATTTTGAAAATTAATATATTTAAAAAAATAAATAAAAATTTTTTAGGAAAAATAATAATCATACTAATAAAGTTTATTATTGGAATAATTTTTTTTCCTGTTTTTTTGGCATATTTTTTCTTGACTTGGTTCGTTTTTCTCAATATGGAAGATAGATATTCCCGGAAATTCGCACAAGAGTTAAGAAGTTTATTAGAAAAATTAAGAATAGAAGATAATGATATTATTTTCATTCCCACTCTTGGTAGGGTTGAACTAGTTGGGGTTGCAATGTATTTAAGAAAATCCCTCCCCAAAAACATTCTATGGCGGTTTTTATTTCGGAGGAATATTTTTTCTGGACGAGAACCTGGATACTTAATCCAGTATAATAATCAAAATAAAAATATAGACTCTTTTTATTTTTTTAAAATAGAATCAAATGGAATTGATTCACGTTTTTATACAGATACAAAAGGATTATCGGATCAATATAACTCTTTAGGAATTTTAAAATTTGAAACGCTTCCTATTCCTGTTGATAATCCTTTTTTCTCAAACAAAAAAATATTTAATACAAAGAATGAAAAGTTTAATATTTTATATTTGGGTGATGCAAGAGATGAAAAAGGATTTCCCTTACTACCTAGATTAGTATCCGATATTCGAACAGCAGGATATGATAAAGAAAAATTATCATTTACTTTTCAAAGTAATTTTAATACCCAAAATGGAGAACCTGGATCTAGAATTGCAAAAGCTGAACTGTTGGAAAATCCAGATTTTGGAGGTTCTTTAATAGAAGGACCTTTCGATAGTTTAAAGTATAATGAATTAATCAATCAAGCTGATATTATTCTTATACCTTATGACTCTGAGAACTATTATGTTCGAAGTTCTGGTATATTCGCAGAAGCATTATCTGCCGGAGTGCCATTTGTTTCTAGCGATAAATCATGGATGTCTCAAGAGATGTTAGAGATAAATCAAAAATATTATAAAAATCTATTGTCAAACTTCAATGTTAATAAATCAATCATAATTAATACGAATAAAAATTATGCTAAAATAGAGCCTCAATTAATAAAAGAAGATGAATATATTTGGATTTTATTTGAGGTGCACCCATTTTATAAAATGGCAGGTAGTTATTTGAATATTATTTGGCAAAATGAACCATTTATAATATTTAAAGCAGATAAAAATAATTTTTTTTATAGTCAATTAACGATCGATTTACGTGGGGATCAATGCTTTGGATTACTCCGTCTTCCTAAAAGCGAAAAAATTATTATTGAATTTTTATTTGATGAAGGAACTGGAATGCTTAAACCATTAAATTCAGTCAAATCGAACAGATTAGAAATTAGAGCACATCAATTGAGTCTTCCAGAAGGTACTACGCTCTATAAAGGAGGATCTTTTTTTGTGAGGGAACAGGATTTTTTAACTGCAACTTTAGAGATTCTGGAAAATATTCTTCAATATAAAAAAGATGCATCCATTATAAGTAAGTCATGGAATTCATTTCATAATTCAAAAATATTGGTAGAGATGATGATTGAAGGCTCGAAATGAAGATTCAAATCATAACTGTATCGGATATAATGTTAGGCTATGGTTCTCCTCAAATCGGCTTATTTTCTGAATCTCTCTGTAATTTTACGAAAATGAGAGGTATGATATGTCAACCTAGAATTCCTACAAGGAAATTATTAGAACAATCTTTTCAAAATATTATATTAGAAACAATTGCAACTAATATTCATCCTCATTCTTTTGCAGGGAGGCAAGAATATATTGAAAAATGTCTTAAGATTATAAATAGAATTTGTCCAAGTATAATCATTATTACTAATTATTCTTTGTTTGGTTTAATTGATGGCTTATCTTATAAACCTGAAAAAATTATTCACTATGCTCTTGAGGAAATTCCTTATCAACACTCTGAAAATAAATATTTCTATGAAATTAAGAAAAAAATTTATTTAGAAATACTTCGGCGTCAATCTCAAATGGTTGATATTTGGATTTTTCCTGAATTCAATAGGGCTAAAAATGATGCATATCATTTGTATGTTAATTATGAAAAAATTTTTATATTTTTTAATCTATTTAAAATAGATAAATCCTCATGTTTACGTCAGAGAAATGAGCGGATTTTATATGCAGGAACATTAGATTTTGATACATCAATCGCGAAAATAATATTTGATAAGGAAATAGCCTCTTTCCCGATAGATGTATATGGAGATCTACAGGGTTCATTAGAATCTAGAAAAATATTATCTCAAAAAATTAATTATTTAGAGGATAATGTACAAGGAAAATACAAACTTAAATGGTATGGACAAATTCCAATAGAATTACTTAATCAGCTTTTACAAACATATGCTTTTTCACTTGTCTACTGGATTCCTAATTCCTATGAACGACTTAATGCGGCTCCGAATAAATTTTTTCAAGCAATTTTATTAGATGTCCCAGTAATTACTGCTCCCCACCCTCAGCCCAAAATGCTTATTGAACGATATGGTTGTGGACTAGTTATGAAAGATTGGGAAAAAAAATCCCTTATAACAACTCTTAAACTAGCTGAATCTTTGATGTTAACTCCTCAGTATGAAGAAATGGTTGAAAACTGTAGAAGCGCGAAATTTAAAGAATTATCATGGGAGGTACAAATGAATAAATTTACTCAACGATTCAATGTGAAGGATTGGTGAATCGAAGATGGATCGCAATTTACAGCTTGGGGATTCAATATAAATCCTGATTAATAATAAATAATCATTTATCTTTATAGAATTTTTTCTTTGGATGATAAGGGCTTTTGTAACCGAGGGATCGCCTCTTCTATAGAATCTGTGGGAAAAAGTTGAGCATTGCCCTTCTTTACTGGAAGGTCGCCGTCCGGGACGCCTGGATCGGATGGAGTCCCGAGCGGAGGGGGGAATGCCTGCCACGGGTGGTTGCAAACAGCCGGTTTCTGATTCTGCCGCACGTGCAGGTTCCGAACCTGGCCTCGCACCTTCTGGGGCAACTGGTGCGGCGACTGCCCGGGGATTGGGAGGCGACCTACGGGGAGCGGCCGGTCCTTCTAGAGACTTTCGTGGAGGAAGCGCGGTATGTCGGCACCTGCTATCGGGCGGCTGGCTGGCTGGAGATCGGACGGACCGCGGGACTGGGGCGGAAGGGCCGGGGGGTTCCCGTCAAGAAGGTGCTCGTGTATCCTCTGCTCCCGGAGGCACGAAGCCTCCTCCGGGGAGGAGATCCGGTCT
>JAJYOQ010000384.1 GCA_021796135.1 Bacteroidota bacterium | reverse complement strand
GCGGAAAAAGATTATACATATTTATATTTAGAGGGGCAGAAAAAAGTGCTTGTGCTCAAACCGATGTTGGAATGGGAAGAAAGACTGCCATCCAAATATTTTGTCAGAATTCATCGTTCTACAATTGTTAATCTGGAATACGTCTATAAAGTTGAAAAATGGTTTAACTCTTCATATCATGTTTTTGTGCAAAATATTTCCGAGCCTTTTCAAATGAGCCGTCGATATGCTTCCAAGCTAAAGGAAAGATTTAAATAACTGTCACCTTGCCAGACCCCCAACTCCTCTTCCCTACAAAATTCCTTCTTTATCAATTTTCTTAATCAAATTTAATTTCCCTGCAAACTGCAATGCAAAGTCCTCAATCATCTTTGAAGCTTCATTATTTTGAGTGGCTCTAAGGTAGGTTTCAGCCATCTTTTTTAACATTTGATAGAAGTGGACATTCATATCATCTACCAACATTTCTTTTGTCCACAAATCAATTGCAAGAGTCGACTTTTCCTCTTTATCCCAAAGTGAGATCATTAGTGTACTGCAAGTCTTTTTTCCATCAAAACCTGCATCGGTAGCCTCCCATTCGATCTTCTCAGGCATTTTTTTATCATCTAATTCAACAGTAAACTTTATTTGAGATAATTTTGGCATATTATTCTTTCATTAAGATTATTCTCTGCAATAATAATAAATTAAGCTGAAAAATATTATGATTTGAAGCTTGGAATGGTCATAGGGTTGTCTCCCTTTTTACAACTCACATTAGAAATAAAAAAAGGAAGAATCATAAGGACTACATATTGAAGGGTAAGGTACGATTACTTATCTTTTTTATTCTTCATATATGTATGCATAAACTTTCCGAACTTTTTATCCTTCTGTCTCTTTTCATAATAGGACATTTCGTTATACAATGATTCCTTATACATTTTTATATAATTCTGATAACGTTCTTTTGAAATTGTTCCCCCTTCTAACGCCTTTAATACTGCACAGCCTTCTTCTATAGTATGTGTACAATCAGCAAAACGGCATTGTTCTGATAGTTCTGCGATTTCATTGAATGTATCGTCAAGACCCGAATCAATTGAAATTATTCCCAGCTCACGCATGCCGGGATTATCTATTATAGTTGACCCATTTTCTAAAACGATTAGTTCACGGCGTGTAGTAGTATGCTTCCCTCTTCCGTCTTTCTCTCTTATTGCTTGAGTTTTGTATAAGTCTTGGTGTATGAGATTATTTAATAAGGTAGTTTTACCTACACCGGATGAACCAAGTAAACAAAATGTTTCGGACGGTGTAAAGTATGTTTTTATATTTTCTATATCCTGAAAATTGTTATTACTGAATGCTGCAATTTTAATATCCGGCATGATTTTATAAATATTATTAATCTTGCTCTCAATTTCATCTAGTCCTATAAGATCACTTTTACTTAGTAAAATAATCGGCGTAATATTACTCTCGTTTATCATTACTAGGTAACGTTCAAGTCTTCTTAAATTAAAATTGGAATCAAGTGATTGCATAATTATCGCCTTGTCTATGTTTGCTGCAATTAGTTGATATTCAATTTTCTTGCCCGGAGTTTTTCTTCTTAATAATGATTTTCTTGGGAATATATCATGGATAATAGCTAAAGAATCATCATCGAATAACTGAGCGTATACCCAATCTCCTACAGTAGGAAAATCTTCAGAAGAATCAGAGCTAAATAAAAATTTACCGGTCAGCTCAGCGTAAATATCCTTCTGCCCGGTTGATACAACAAAGCTGTTTTTATTTACACTGATTACTCGTACGAGTTTAAAATTCTCCAATTTTGTCGGATCAATTTTATCTGCGAACCATTTATCAAACCCGAGTCTTTCAATATTATCGTTCATATCTATAACTTCTCCTGATTTATTTTCAATCGGCGTTTATCCCGCCTTTTGGGCGTTCACCTTCAACTGCATTATTATAACGCTTTGTTAAAAATTGCCTTCTTTTTAGCCTGAACTAGTATTGCACCGAAAACAGCAATTAACATTCCTATCAATTCATGAACAGAAATACTTTCTCCAAGAAAAAACCATGCAAGAACTGCAATTTGAATTAACATTATCCCATTAATTATGCTGGATTCCATTGCTGAAAGTGTTCTAAGCGTATGATTCCAAAGTGTAAAAGCAAAAGCTGTATTGATTAGTGCTAACCATAATAAATACACCCATGTCTTGAAACTAATCTTAGGAGATCCTCCGTATAGAAGTCCAATAATAATTAAAAAGGAGGCTCCAATGCCCATACTAATAAAAGTAACAACTAATGGACTAATATCTTTATTCATATTTATATTTCTTCCGATTACTGCAGAACCAGCATTGGCTAGAACACCCACACACATGATTGCTAATCCGGAAGCTTTATTTCCAATAATTGAAATTGGGAAAAAATATACAATAATACCGGCAATAAATAAAATTGTACCAAGCCATTGAAGGTTCGTTGGTTTTTCATTGAGAAATATTATTCCCATTATTGCAACAACAAAGGGAGTAAAATTAAGCATCAAGCTCACTGTTACGGATGGAAGTAAAGATAATCCCAAAAATTGTGTGCCTTGTGTAATAGTGTAAAATACTAGCCCAAGGAGAATTAACTTTTTCCATTGATTATTGCTTAGGTGTCTTATTTCATTTGTATATTTTTTCTTTGCTATCAAAGGAATAAAAAATATAAAAGCTAAAATATATCTTAAGCCCGCATAGGTTATTGGCGGAATTTCAATTAATCCCCATTTAATAATTATAAATGATGTAGACCATAAAAATGTTACAAGCAAGGCTTGTATGATTACAATTATATGAGAATTTTTTCTATTTATTATTTCCAATTTTATTTATCAATAATCTGAAATCAATAAAGATTTATTTATCTCTCGCTTAGCAATATAACAATTTCTATCTTACACATAAATTAATTAAAAATTAAATGGCGGCACATGATATGTTATTTGTTATCCCCAAAAAAGTTCTAATTAATGCAATGAGAGGTAATATCTTAAATGTTGATTAATTTACCTTCTCCAAGAATTTACTAATCATTTAATCCCTTTCCATCGAGAATCTGCTGCATACATTTTTCAACTCTTGACTCCCGGGTTTGGGATTGTTTAGGTTGAGAAAAATAAAAAATGTACGCTCTTTGCCGCCCCGGCGTCAAAGCTTCAAATGCAGTTTTCAAGGCAGGTATCTCATCTAACTTATTTCGAAATTCTTCAGGAATTTTGAATTCCGAAGTCTTTTTAAGATTCACTTTTAAACCGGCTTTCTCTACTTCAATAGCTTCATAAATATAGGCTTTCAAGATGGGTTCCAACTCAACTATTTCTCGAACATTGGTGAACCGAATCTGGCGCGCCGCCTGCACATTCTTCGTTTGTTGGATTAGAATACCCTTGGCATCATTTAACAAGGCACCTTTGAAAAACAGAATCGCACAGTATTCTTTAAATCCATGTATTAAAACTATGTTGCTTTCCTGCTTGCCAGCTGAGGCGGGAAATGTGTAACAAGGCTGACCCCACTTCAATTCTTCGATCAGCCCGCAGTCAAGAATGATCATTCTCAATTTCTCAAATTCTTTTAGCCACTTTTTGGCTTTAATTAGAAATACATCAACATTAGGATTCATTCTTTTCATTTATTTATCCTCCGAAATAAAGTGAGCTTATATCTACTTACAATTTCTTTTTCTTCTTTGGTTTTGGCTCGAGTAATATGGTCGACAACCTGGTCAATTGTAAGATTCTCAGATAGTTTATCGAGTGAACTGATTAATTGCGTCTTAGTTATTATGACAAAGATTTTTCATTAAAAATACAAAGATCTCTTTTCAAATTCAATTAAGTGTTAATATTCGTTATAGGTGGGCTCCATGTTGCACAACGAACGGTCCCGGCAATACGTAGTGAGGGATTTCAAGGTGCTTCACTTTCCGATTACCAATTTGTTTATTTCTTGTTCTTACTTTCGGCTTGGGCTGCTGGTTGCCAACCTTGTAAAACTCATTACTGCCGCATCAAAGTGTGTCTATCGCTTTTGAGGCGCGAGTTATACGATAATGCCTTCTGCATCCATTTCAAATGCAGTCTATTCTACTATTGAGCGTAAGAAGGATTTAATAACAGCCGCAAATTTCTCGGGCTGGTCATAGTGAAGTCCGTGACCAGCATTTGGTATTTGTTCAACCTGAAATCTCGGATTAAGACGTTGCAGTTCTGCTGCCACAGATAGCGAAACCACACCGGCATCACCGATTACAAGTAAGCTTGGAACTTCAATCGCACTCACTAATTCCATATAGTCGGGGTACGGTTGCGATAGGACGTCGAAAGCGTTCATACTTGTTTGAAGTCGTGCCCGGGCACTTTGCTCGATGATATCCAATGACCTATCAGGATGCCTAATTCGAGCTTCTGCCACCACTTCATTCAATGATTTATTTAGAATTCGCCGATGCTGATCAGCCACATCACTATCGCGAACTTC
>JAJYOQ010000024.1 GCA_021796135.1 Bacteroidota bacterium | reverse complement strand
CTGATATATCGTTAATAAAGTAATTCAAATGTATCAAGATTGTTTATTGAAATATTAATTGAGGCAAATTTATCTTTTGAAGCTTCACGTGCACGATTTTTTTGCTCATTCATTAATTTATTGAAGCCCTCATCATCTAGTGTAAATCCTTTTTCTTTTGCCATGACATTTGTAAGATCTACTGGGAAACCAAAAGTATCATACAACTTAAATATCTCTATTCCTGGAATGGTTTTTAAGTTGCCTAAAGATAGTTTATTTATAACTTCGTCAAATAATTCAATTCCATGATCAAGCGTTGTATTAAAGCTCTCTTCTTCTGCACGTATTACCTTTTCAACATAGTTTTGTTTTTCTCTAATTTCCGGGAATACATCTCCCATAGAAGACACAACTACGCTAACTAATTTATAAAGAAACGGTTTTTTCAAATTTAATTTTCTGCCGTATCGGGAAGCGCGTCGAAGGATTCTCCTAAGTACATAGCCACGACCGTCATTGCCGGGAACAGCACCGTCTGTAATTGCAAACGTTAGAGTTCTGATATGATCTGCAATTACTCTCATAGAAATCTTATCTTCTTCTTTCTCATACTTTATTAACGATATATCAGATACTGCTTCAATTAGAGGCATAAAGACATCGGTATCATAATTAGATTGTTTTTGCTGCATTACAGCACAAACTCTTTCAAAACCCATTCCCGTGTCTATGTGCTTTGCAGGCAGTTCATGGAGGACGCCATTGGAGTCACGGTTATATTGAATAAAGACAAGATTCCATATTTCGATACATTCCGGCACGCCTGCATTTACATATTTTGGATTATCGAAATCTTGGCTTAGGTTAATATGGATTTCTGAGCAGGGTCCGCAGGGTCCGGTTTCCCCCATTTCCCAAAAATTATCTTTTTCATCAAATTTTAGTATATGCTTCGGATTAATATCCGTATAATTCTTCCATAAATCTAAAGCTTCATTATCCTCTCTATAGACTGTAGCCCAAAGTCTTTCTTTAGGCAATTTCCAAACCTCAGTTAATAACTCCCAAGCCCATTGAATTGCTTCTTTCTTATAGTAATCACCAAACGACCAATTTCCCAGCATTTCAAAAAACGTATGGTGATATGTATCATGCCCGACTTCTTCAAGGTCATTATGTTTACCGCTGACGCGTATACATTTTTGAGTATCGGCAGCACGTTTATATTCACGTGAACCTGTACCAAGGAAAACATCTTTGAATTGGTTCATTCCTGCATTGGTAAAAAGGAGGGTCGGATCATCAAAAGGAACAACAGGAGCACTATGGACTATTTTATGTTGTTTACTTTGAAAGAAATCTAAAAATTGTTGTCTTATTTCTCTTGAGGTCATTTATTTTTACTCACATTTTTTTAATTACAAAGATAAGGAAATCGATACATAGCTTAAACAGGAAAGGAGCAAGTTACAAAAGCGATAATAAATAATTTTCATGAAAATTTGAACTTGAATAGAAAATTATTTAAAGAAATACTGGAGGTAAAAATAATAAACCAGTAAATTCAATATTGTAAGAGGAATACCTATTCGTGCAAAATCTAAAAAAGTTAATGTGTCGCCTGTTCGTTTTTCGGCATTTTGAATAATTATGATATTACTTGCTGCACCTAGTATAAACAGATTTCCGGCAATTGTGCTCCCTGCTGCCAAAGCCATCATTTCTTTAGCACCAGCGCCAAGTTTCAACAATAAAGGCAAATATAATGCAACAAGGGGGACATTTGAAATAAGCTGACTTAAAGTAACACTAACAGTCAAAATCATATCAGTAGAATTTAATTGGATATTATGATTATTAATTTCATATTGAAATATTCCACTATTCCAAACGCTTTGCATTAGAATAAACATTGAAACAAAAAATATCAAGGTACTCCAGTCGATATTTTTTATTATAGACACTCTTTTCTTACTAAAGAGAATAATCGGCAAAGCAGCACCCACAGCAATGTATGTTAATCTAAAATCAACACTAAGAGATAAAACACTAAATATGATTTTTACTACAACTAGAATTAACATAACCAGGAGAGATACTTTTGATAACGAAGCAAGAACTTTATCTTTTATAGGTTTTTTAGGATGATTTAATAATTTTTTGCGAAAATCATCTTTATAATATAATCTTAATACAGCGAAGGCGATAAATAAATTTACTATAGTCGGAATAAAAAGAGCCTTTAAAAACTCCGAAAAAGAATTGCTTAGTCCGCCGTTTATTGCAATTATTAAATTTTGCGGATTACCTATAGGGCTCATAACACTGCCTATAGTTACTGAAAATGCTAACGCAAGAAGTAATATCTTGGGTCGAATATTATTTTTTTTTGCAATTAGTAAAATAACCGGCGTCCCGATAATAGCAACCGTATCGTTCATTAAAAAAGCTGAGGCAATTCCCATAGTGAATAAAATTATCAATAATAAAAGATCCAGCGAAACAGCGCGGTTATATAATTGATAAGAGAAATGCGATAAATATCCACTTTCTTCAATAGCTTGTCCGATAACAAACATTCCAAATAGAAAAATAATAACATCAAAATCTATAGCTTTAAAAGCTGCTGAAAGATTTATTTGTCCTGTTAATAAAGCAGCCAGGGCACCGATAGACATAATCTGCCATATTTGAAGTTTAATCTTTCCAATTTGGCGTACTGCAATAAGTATCAAAACTATAGACAGAATTATAATAGAAATCATTTTAGTAAAATACACAGGAATAATCATTAAGAGATTTATTTACATAATTAAATTTTGCACTAAAAAATTTATTTTCATTTAACCAGTTCATAAATATTAAATCTCCTTCCCATAAATTTAACTCAGGAATTTTCTTGTTTGGAATCCATTTAAGCACCCCTTCGTCGGAATCGATTATTGTGCCGGTAAAGTTTTCCGCCGTAAAAACAAAAACGTACCAGTCATCAACAGAATCAAACATTGGAAAGGTAATAAAGCCTTTAAGCTTTGGAGAAGTAATTGTTAATCCGGATTCCTCTTTAACTTCCCTGATAACACATTCCTCCGGACTTTCGCCCGGTTCCAGTTTCCCGCCTAGTCCATTCCATTTACCTTCATGCATATCGTTCGATCTTTTTATGCGGTGAAGCATTAATGTACAACTTTTTTCTTTATCAATCACGTAACATAGTGTAGCAAGTTTCATAATTAATTTTCTTTAATGATTAGTAAATGTATTGACACTGTTTAAAACCCGTTTTAGTTTTAGGTTAATAAGAAAATATTTTTCGAAAGATAAATTTTTATATAGTCATTTGAATTAATAACATAAAAAATTTTTATATATTTCGACTGGAAATATAATTTTAATTAAGGAGAATTTTAATAATGGACGGCATAATAAACTCTTCTGAAGAATTGTTTTTAGATAATGAAGAAGAAATCCTCAGAAATATTATTAATCCGGAAAATAGGCAATCGGAAATCGAAACTTATGAGCCAAGCATAAAATTGGCAAAGAAAAAGAAGGACCCGGATGAGGATGATTTTGATGATGGCGAAGAAGATGACTTCGACGATGAAGATGATGATTTTGATGAAGAGACAGAGGATGATGAATTTAAAGATGAAGATGAATTAGATAAAGATCCAACCGAAGAGGAGGATTTTTATGAGGAAGATTTCGATTTTGATGAAGACGAGGAAGAAGATTTAGATGATGAAAGTTTCTAAATTATCGCTTTGTTGTATCCGTAAAGTCTAAATGATTGTTCTTCATTAAGTAATTTTTTACGTAGTCGGTTACACCATCTTCAAGAGAAGAAATTGAATTTGAGTAACCGGCTTTTTTTATCTTATCTAATTTAGCTTCAGTTAGATATTGATATTTTTCTGCCAGATGTTGAGGCAAATCGATATATTCAATATTAACTGATTTATTAACTGCTTTAAATATTGCTGATACAAGATCATTCCAAGTCCTTGCTTTACCCGAACCGACATTAAATAAGCCATTTTTATCTTTTTTATCAAGAAAAAACAACGTCATATCCACAGCATCTTTAACATAAACAAAATCCCGCTTTTGTTCACCGTCTTTATAATCGGGATTAAGTGATTTAAATAATTTTACATAACCGGTTGTCAGTATTTGCTCATAAGCTTTATGGACAACACTTCTCATGTCGCCCTTGTGGTATTCATTAGGACCATATACGTTAAAATACTTTATACCTACAATTTTATTAAGTAAATTTTCTTTTAAAGCCCAGATATCAAAAAGGTTCTTAGAGTATCCATACATGTTAAGCGGGCGCAAATTTTGGATCATACTTTCATCATCTACAAAGCCATAGCTCCCATCGCCATAAGTTGCCGCCGAAGAGGCATATATAAATCTTATATTATTATTTATTGAAAATTGTGCTAGTTTTTTAGTGTATTCATAATTATTCTTTAATAAATGATCTGCATCCCTTTCGGTAGTTGAAGAATTTGCACCCATGTGAATAATTGCTTTAATACCAAATCCGGATCGGCTGTTAATTTGATTAATAAAATCGTCTTTGTGTATAAAATCGTAATAATTTAAGCCAATAAGGTTTTTCCACTTCTCTTCCTTCCCCAGCTCATCGACTACAAGTATATTACTTTCTCCAAGTTTGTTTAATTTCCAAATAATTGCACTGCCGATAAAGCCCGCACCACCCGTTACAACGATCATAAATATACTCCGGTTAACAAAGAATTATTTTTATTAATGGCAATTTAATTATATTTGTATTCGAGTACAAAATAGACAAAGTCTGCTATTTGAACCATTCTGAAAAATAATAACCGGTTTTATGGAAAATAAATTAGAAATACTCCAAAAAATATTAAAAGAAAGAATACTTGTCCTTGACGGAGCAATGGGGACAATGATTCAGAGGCATAAACTGTCTGAAAATGATTTTAGAGGTAAGAGATTTAAGGATCATAATTCTGATCTTAAAGGTGATAATGATCTTTTATCGATTACTCAACCTCAAATAATTAAAGATATTCATCATGCTTACCTGCAAGCAGGTGCAGATATTATAGAAACAAATACATTTAACTCAACGTCTATAGCTCAATCGGATTATAAACTTGAAAATTTAGTATACGAATTAAATTATTCCGCGGCAAAAATTGCAAAAGAAGCTGCAGAAGAGTTCACCAAAACAAATCCTTCCAAACCAAGATTTGTCGCCGGCGCGTTAGGACCAACAAATAAAACTGCTTCATTATCACCTGATGTCAATGATCCGGGTTACCGCGCGGTTACTTTCGACCAACTTGTAGAAGCCTACAAAGAACAAATAAGAGGTTTGATTGACGGCGGGGCAGATATTTTATTAATAGAAACAGTTTTTGATACTCTCAATTGTAAAACTGCTATTTATGCAATTTCAGAATATTGCGATAAAAATGATCTTCAAATTCCTATAATGATTTCGGGCACTATTGTAGATCAAAGCGGGCGCACTTTATCGGGACAAACAACAGAAGCTTTCTGGATTTCCATAGCTCATACTAAAAATTTATTAAGCGTAGGATTAAATTGTTCCCTCGGTGCTAAACAAATGCGGCCTTTTATTGAAGAACTTTCTAGGATCGCAAATTGCTTTGTCAGTATTTATCCAAATGCCGGACTTCCGAATGAAATGGGGGAATATGAAGAAACAGCCAAAGAGATGTCCTCGGTGCTAAAAGAGTTTGCTGAGAATAATTTTTTTAATATTGTCGGCGGATGTTGCGGAACAACTCCAGATCATATAAAAGCAATAGCAAATGTAGCTGCAAATTATCAGCCGCGTAAAATTCCTGATATAAAACCATTCTTAAGACTTAGTGGATTAGAACCTTTAGTAATACGCCCTGAAACTAATTTTGTCAATATCGGCGAAAGAACAAATATAACCGGTTCTAAAAAATTTGAAAAATTAATCCTTGCCGGAGATTATGAAAGTGCTCTTGCCGTAGCAAGAGATCAAGTTGAAGGCGGCGCTCAGGTTTTAGATATTAATATGGATGAAGGTTTACTTGACTCTGAAGAAGCAATGAAGAAATTTATTAATCTGCTTCAAGCCGAACCCGACATAGCAAAGCTCCCTATAATGATTGATTCTTCAAAATGGACAGTAATAGAGACCGGTTTAAAATGTCTGCAAGGAAAAGGCATTGTTAATTCCATCAGTTTAAAAGAAGGCGAAGAAATATTTAAGGATCATGCAAAGAAGGTCTTGAAATATGGGGCAGCTGTTATAGTTATGGCATTTGATGAAAAGGGGCAGGGTGATACCCTTGAAAGAAGAATCCAAATTTGTAAACGCGCATATAAGATTTTAACCGATGAAGTCGGGTTCTCTCCTCAAGATATAATATTTGACCCGAATATTTTAACAATCGGAACCGGAATAGAGGAGCACAACAATTACGCTATTGATTATATTGAAACCGTACGATGGATAAAACAAAATCTTCCGTTAGCCAAGATCAGCGGAGGTGTCAGCAATATTTCATTTTCATTTAGAGGCAATAATGTTGTCCGCGAAGCAATGCACTCTGCATTTCTTTACCATGCTATCAAAGCCGGAATGGATATGGGTATTGTAAATGCCGGACAACTTGAAGTATATGAAGAAATCCCTAAAGATCTTTTGGTATTAATCGAAGATGTTTTGTTTAACCGCAGAAATGATTCAACTGAAAGACTAGTTGAATTTGCAGATTCGGTGAAACAAAAGGGAAAGGGAATAATAAAAGAGGATGAATGGCGAAAAGGAACTGTCCATGAGAGACTTAAACATGCATTGATTAAAGGCATTGTTGATTTTATTGAAATAGATACAGAAGAGGCTCGTAAGGAGTTTAAAAAACCGCTGGATGTTATTGAGGGTCCTTTAATGGAGGGGATGAATGTCGTAGGCGATTTATTCGGTGCCGGGAAAATGTTTTTGCCTCAAGTTGTTAAAAGTGCAAGAGTAATGAAAAAAGCAGTTGCTTATTTAATCCCTTATATTGAAGAAGAAAAGATTGCTTCTAATGATATACGTGAAGCCGGTAAAGTTTTAATGGCAACCGTAAAAGGCGATGTGCATGATATAGGAAAAAATATTGTCGGCGTCGTTCTCGGATGTAATAATTATACGGTTATTGATCTTGGAGTCATGGTAAGTGCAGATAAAATTTTACAAACAGCAATAGATGAAAAAGTAGATGTAATCGGTGTCAGCGGATTAATAACACCATCACTTGATGAAATGGTACATATTGCAAAAGAAATGGAGAGGAGGGGATTTAACCTTCCCTTACTCATCGGAGGGGCAACAACTTCACGTGTTCATACAGCAGTCAAGATAGCCCCGAATTACAGCGGGACTACAGTTCATGTTTTGGACGCATCAAGGAGTGTACCGGTAGTAAGTAATTTAATAAATCCAGATACTAAAATTAAATCAAATTTTGAAAATGAAATAAAAGAAGAGTATAAAAGAGTCCGCGAAGATCATCAAAAGAAAAAAGCCGCTAAAAATTTTATTAGTATAGAAGATGCAAGAAGAAATAAATTAAAAATTGATTGGATCAATGAAAAGATTTATACTCCAAACAAGACAGGCTTAAATATATTAAGAGATTTCTCTTTAAAAACATTGAGAGAATATATTGATTGGACTCCCTTTTTCTCAACTTGGGAATTAAAAGGCAAATATCCTTCAATTTTTGAAAATGAAAAGTATGGGGAAGAAGCTAAAAAAATATTTAATGATGCAAATAAACTGCTTGATGATATTATTACTAAGAAATTACTTACAGCAAACGGAGTATGCGGTATTTTTCCGGCAAATTCTGAAGGTGATGACATAGAAGTTTATTCTGACGCAAAAAGAAAAGGCGTCAAATCAGTTTTGCATACACTGCGTTCACAGGCTGATAAATCAGATAATGTACCAAATCTTGCGCTTTCAGATTTCATCGCTCCCAAAAACTCGGGGAAAGAAGATTATATTGGTGCTTTTGCGGTTACAACTGGGATCGGAATTAACGAACTTGTTAAGAAATATGAAGATGACCATGACGATTATTCGGCAATAATGGTAAAATCAATTGCAGACAGACTTGCCGAAGCATTTGCTGAGTATCTTCATGAATTAGTCAGAAAAGAACTATGGGGTTATGAAACAAATGAAAATTTTTCAAAGGACGATCTAATCAAAGAAAAATATCAAGGTATTCGTCCAGCGCCCGGGTACCCGGCACAACCAGACCATTCTGAAAAATTAATTATTTTCGAAATGCTTGAAGCAGAAAAAAATACTGATATTGTTCTTACAGAAAATTTGGCAATGTCTCCTGCTGCATCGGTCAGCGGATTGTATTTTTCACACCGAGAATCAAAATACTTTAACGTTGGGAAAATAGGCAAAGATCAGGTTATAGATTATCATAAAAGAAAAGGTATGAGCTTAGAGGAGACTGAAAGATGGCTATCTCCGATTCTAAGTTATGATCAAGGAGAATAATTTGAGACAGAATATGAATAAAGTTTATATCCAAAACTTAATCTTTTGCTTTCTTTTATATGCTAGCTTCTCATTTGCGCAGAATCAAAATGTTCCTGGTAAATATAAAAATTACACACTTCTTCATAATGGATGGAAATTAACACCGGCAGGAAGACAAGTTAACATAGGTCAGTTTCCTCTAAACATGATATTGACTAAAGACTGCAATTATGCTGTTACTTCAAATAGCGGAATGGGAGAAAACTCTTTATCCGTGATTGATTTAAAATCTGCAAAGGAAATTCAAAGAGTTATTGTAAGCAATCTCTGGTACGGTTTGGCTTTCAATGAAAATGATTCTCAGCTTTTTGTTTCCGGTGGAAATAATAACCGGATTTATATTTTTAATTTTCAGGACGGAAGTCTTTCATTAAAAGACTCAATCATTCTCGGAGATAAATTCCCGAAGGGAAAAGTTTCAATCACGGGAATTGATTTTGTAAAAAACAAAGACTTTGTTCTTGCAGTATCAAAGGAATCAAATTCCCTTTACGTTTGCGATTTAAAATCTAAGAAAATACTACACACAGTTAAACTTGACGGCGAATGTTACGATGTTAAAGTCAATCATTCGGGAACATTTGCCTATGTTTCGGTTTGGGGGAAATCTGAAATTGCTAAAATTAATTTAAACACCTTTAAAATTGCCGATGAAATCTCTGTCGGAGATCATCCTTGTCAGATTATAATCACCAAAAATGACCGTAGTCTTTTCGTTGCCGATGCAAATAACAATACAACATCCTTAGTTGATTTAACAACAGACAAAGAAACAGAAAGACTAAATTCATCCTTAACCGCAAATGCCCCTTTCGGAAGCACTCCTGATGCTCTATGCTTAAATAAAGATGAGTCGATATTAATGGTGGCAAATGCTAACAACAATTATATTGCGCTTTTTAACATCAAAAAGCAAAATAAAGTACGAAGCCTTGGCTTCATACCGGTGGGATGGTATCCAACATCAATAAAATTCTCAAAAAAGTCGGATGATATTATTATTGCAAACGGCAAGGGATTAAGTTCTCTTCCTAATCCGAAAGGACCGGTACCGGGCATAAGATCAACAAAGAAAACTCAATATATAGGAGTTCTCTTTAACGGAACGGTTTCAATAATTAAATTCCCTTCTGATAAAATGCTGACATCATACAGTAAGCAAGTTTATTCGAATACACCTTATATCTCAAAAGAGAAAAACTGGATCGGAATTCAAAAAGTAATTCCCGATAGATTTAACTTAATACGAAGCAGTAAAATCAAACATGTTTTTTATATTATTAAAGAAAACCGAACTTATGACCAAGTTTTTGGTGATATGCCGGAAGGTAATGGTGACAGTTCCCTATGTTTTTTCCCGGAGAAGATTACACCAAACCAGCATAAACTTTCCCGTGATTTTACTCTTTATGATAATTTTTACGATGATGCCGAAGTTAGTGCAAGCGGTCATAACTGGTCTACTGCGGCTTATGCCACTGATTACGTAGACAAGCTTTGGCCGGTTAATTACAGTAGTCGCGGTCAGGAATATGATTTTGAAGGCGGCTCTCCTATTGCTGCTCCTTCTTCAGGCTACATTTGGAATGACGTTTTAAATCATAAGTTAACTATGAGGAACTATGGGGAGTTTACTGAGGATAATAAAGGAATTTACGACGCAAGAGACTCGGATTTAAACAAGTACACTAGTCATATATATCCGGGCTGGGATTTAAACATTAGTGATGTTTACCGATATGAACAATGGGAAAAAGAATTTGATGAATACGCAAAAGGAGATTCTTTACCTAGCTTTACTTTGATGCGATTGCCTAATGACCATACTTACGGAACAAAAAGAGGAGAATTAACACCTCAAGCTTATGTTGCATTAAATGATTATGCCGTCGGATTAGTAGTCCAAAAGATTTCTTCAAGTAAATATTGGAAAAATTCTATAATCTTTATTTTGGAAGATGATGCACAAGACGGATCAGATCATGTAGATGCTCATCGATCAACACTGCTTACAATAAGCCCTTATATAAAACGCCATTTTGTAGATCATACAATGTATTCAACAAGCAGTGTTTTAAAAACTATTGAATTAATATTAGGTCTGCCTCCTATGACGCAATTTGATTTATCGGCAACTCCCATCTTATTCTCAATTAGTGATAAACCCGTGGTTACAAAATTTGAAGCTATTAAACCTCAAATAGATGTTAACGCAAAAAATTTAGCAAATGCATATGGCTCAAAACGATGTGAACATTTAAATTTTTCAGTTGAAGACGCAGTTCCTGAACATGAGTTTAATGAAATTTTATGGAAAGCAATCAAAGGTAAAGATGTAAAAATGCCTTCACCGGTTCATAGTGCATTTGTTCGAGTTAAGGATCAGGAAAAGGAAAGAGAGTAAAAATCCTTAACCGCGAATTTTATCAAGTAATTCATTTAACTTTTTAATTTCATGTTCGTTAAGGGATGAAGTTTTCGTGATCAGCTCATCGTCATGGCTATCTGTCTCTTTTAGGAGATCTAATCCTTTTTGTGTAATGAGAACATCAACTTTTCTTCTTTCGTGAGGGCATTCTTTTCGATCCACCAAACCTTTTAAACGCAATTTTTCAACAATTCTTGATGCGTCTGACATTTTATCAAGCATTCTTTCCTTTATTAGCTTAATTGTTGTCGGGTTTGGATACTGACCTCTTAAAATTCTCAGAATGTTAAACTGCTGAATAGTTAATCCATAAGGCTTTAATAAATTCATTTGAAAATTTACAAGCCAATTATAGGTATAGATTATATTAACCGTAGCTCTGTGAAAATCATTTTTAAAAGTTCTTTGAGAAATTTCATCTTCTAGTTTCATAAGTGTTAGTATCTTTTTATTTATTGTCGGAAACATTTTATTAAATCATCTTTAGTAAAAATTGGAATAAAGCCTAAATACTTGGTTTCATACGAATATAACAAAACCTGAGTAAGATGACTTGTTAAATTAAGAAACGAATTAATTTATGGGAACTTCAATTATAACAAATTCTGTATCTGACATAGCGGCAATTTCGAATTCTTCTACTTCTGAAATTCCGGCAGCATCTCGGCGACCTATAATATCACCATCAACTAAAATTTTTCCGTTAATTACAAAAAGATAAGCTCCGTTTACTTTAAACGAAAATTTATACTTATGAGTTTTTCCTTCTTCTAGTTTACCATAAGTAATAGCAGCATCTTGATGTATATACAGGGCTTCTTCAGACTCTTTTCCTGAAACAATCTTTATTAAACTATTTTTAGTTTCCGCAAGCGGAAAAACCTTTTGATCATACCTTGGTTTAATATTTCTTTCTTTTGGTATAATCCAGAGTTGAAGCAAGTTAACCAAATCTGATTTTGAATGGTTAAATTCCGAATGTAAAATTCCCGTGCCTGCAGACATAACCTGTATTTCTCCGGGTCTAATTACAGAGCCAGATCCGGAACTGTCTTTATGCTCAAGTTCACCTTGGAGCATAATAGTTATAATTTCCATATTATTATGAGGATGTGTCCCAAATCCCTCGCCAGGTTCAATTATATCATCATTTAGGACCCTTAATAGTCCAAATCCCATTTTTTTTGGATTATAATACTCTGCAAAACTAAAACTGAATCTACTATGCAGCCAGCCATGCTCTGCAACTCCTCTTTCTTCTTCTCGATGAATTATTTTTTTCATATAAATTAGTTTAACTCTTGTACATGTTTAGTTAATAAGTAGGGCAATCCGAATTTCCCAGTAAAGGCTAATTCGTCTATATTTTTTCTTGTCCTGATAGTATTTTCACGTTTGTTTAAGAACTCAGGTAGATCCTCCGCATTCCCTTTATAACCTATAGCCAGAACACTAACAGGTAAAAATTCATACGGAATTGAAAAAATTTCAGTTGCTTTATCCGGATTAAATCCGCCCATTTGTCTTACAAACAGTTCCATCGAAGTAGCTTGGAATGTTAAATTTGCAACTGCATTTCCCAAGTCATAAAGAGCATATTTATTTATTTGCTTTGATGAATCAGTTTCCAGTTTTGCAATTGTCAGTATGAGTGCTGATGCATTTTTAGCCCACAGTCGATTAGTTTCATTTAATACGCCAAGTATTTTATGAAAATCACTACTATCTTCTTTACGAGCTATTATGAATCTCCATGGTTGTTCGTTCATAGAGGAAGGCGCCCAACGCGCCGCCTCTAATAAATCAATAATTTTTTCAGTACCAATTGTTTTGTCCGATAAAGCTCTCGGACTATATCTTTTAGCAAGCAATTCGTGTATCATCTTAACTTTCTATTTATGCATTTTTTGTAATTTCTATATCGCCAACAAGTTTAATGTTTTTTCCTACAACAGCGCCGCCGGTCTCCATTAAAGCATTCCATTGTAAATTATAATCAAATCTGTTTAAACTTCCGGTAACCTTAAATCCTGCTCTTGTCATTCCCCAAGGATCAACAATTTGACCGCCGTATTCAACATCGAACTCAAACGGCTTAGTAATATCTTTAATAGTAAGGTTTCCATAAAGTTTATATTTTTCGTCATCAATCTTTTTGATCGAGGTACTCTTAAAAATAATTTTATCAAATTTTTCTACATCAAAAAAGTCAGCGCTTCTTAAATGATTATCACGATCAGTAATTCCAGTATCTATAGATTTCGCTTCTATAGTTAAAGTTATATCAGCTTGAGAAAAATCAGAATTAGCATTATTAACTTCTAGTGAGAAATTGTTAAATTTTCCCGCTACTTCAGAAATTATAAGATGTCTTACTGAAAATTGAACTTTGGTATGTGCTGGATCTAGTGTCCATGTGCTTTTTGTTGTGTTTTCCATTTTTTATCTCCAAATAATATTTATTAAAATTTAATTACTGATCAAATATATGGAATAACATTTAATGTTGCAACATCTATTGTTAAAACTCTAATGGTTTGTGATGTTTAACACTTTATTGAATGTTTTTTTGTAAAATTCGAAGATTTGGAAAGAGGGCGGGAATATTATTTATATTTAAGAAGCTTTTCTTTATCCGATTTTTTTAAACCAGAAACAATAAGATTATAAGAATCATCAATCCATTCGAAAATATATTTATCAGGAATTAAGTTATCGAGCAATACTGTATTCCAATGAGTTTTATTCATGTGATAACCGGGGACAACAGAATCGTATTTTTCCCGTATTTCTACCGCTTTTTCCGGATCACACTTTAGATTAATACTAAAGGGAGGATTTAAATTTGATATAAGAAAGATTTTCCCCATAACTTTATAAACCGGAGTATCTTCGTCAAAAGGCAGAGTTTCGGTAACACCGGGTTTTTTCAGACAATATTCTCGTACTAGCTCTAAGTCCATGAAATTTCTAATTACAAGGAAATGAAAATTTACTTTTTGTTTTTATCTAAGTATTTTGCTGCATCCTTAGCGAAATAAGTTAAGAACATATCAGCTCCGGCACGTTTAATTGCGATTAAACTTTCGATCATCACTCTTTCCTCATCGATCCAGCCGTTAATTCCCGCAGCTTTAATCATAGCATATTCACCGCTGACTTGATAGGCGCAAGTAGGCATTCTGAATTTATCTTTTACCTGTCTAATGATATCAAGATAAGGGCCTGCGGGTTTAACCATAACAATATCGGCTCCTTCTTCTATATCAGATTCAACTTCTCTTAATGCTTCATTGCCGTTAGCTATATCCATTTGATGAGAACGTCTATCTCCGAAAGATGGAGTAGAACCTGCAGCCTCCCGAAATGGTCCATAATATCCCGAAGCAAATTTTGCAGCATAGCTTATAATCGGAATTTTGTTGAAACCTTTATAGTCCAGAGCTTTTCTTATCGCTGAAATTCTTCCGTCCATCATATCCGAAGGAGCTATTATATCGGCACCGGCTTCTGCGTGAGAAACTGCTTCCTTAGCAAGAAGAGAGACTGTTTCATCATTTAATATCTCTTCACCATTTAGAAGCCCGCAATGACCATGAGAAGTGTATTCACAAAGACAGACATCCGTAATAATCAAGAGATTTTTTACCTCCGATTTGATTGCCCGGATAGCTCTTTGAATAATTCCGTTAGAATCATAAGCCTCAGACCCCTGTTCATCTTTATGCTCAGGAATTCCAAATAATATTACTGCCGGAATTCCCAGTGATGCAACTTCTTTACATTCTTCAACGATATTATCTATTGAAAATTGGAATACCCCGGGCATTGATTTTATGGAATTTTTAATTTTGCTTCCTGGAACAACAAACAAAGGATAAATAAAATCATTTTTTGATAATTCTGTCTCACGGATTAGGTCTCTTACCAAAGGGTTGTAACGAAGACGTCTTAATCTTTTTGTAGGATAATTTGCCATAATAATTTTCCTTATACTTTATTTATTTTCAAACTACTTTTAATTTTTTCCGCTACTAATTCCGAATTCTTTATACAGTCACCGACGGATATTCCTCCGCGATAATTTCCGCCTATTACAATTCCAGGATTATTTTTTTCAAATTCATCAAAATAATTTTCATGTTCAATATAGCCAATATTATATTGAGGAATTGCTTTAGACCAATATCTATAGGATTCAAAATCCGGTTTCCCCGTAATTTTCATTAGCTGCTGAAATTCCGCTTTCACTTTATTTATTATAATCTCTTTATCAGAATTTTCAATTTCAGGATTTCTAGCTCCGCCTATAAACAATGTGAATGCAGCTTTATTTTCATTAGATCGGTTTGGAAATATTACAGAACTCCAAATAGCTCCGAGAAATGATTTTTTTTCTTTTTCAGGAATTAAATATCCAAATCCGTCAAGCGGTTGACCTATAACTGATTTGCTATATCCCAAGAACAGGACGATCACAGGAGGGTAATATATTTCCGATAAGTGCTTAAATAGTTTTTCATCAATATCTTTAAATAAATCGGCTGCCACATAAGCAGGAAGAGTCGAAAGCAAGATATCACAATTTATTTCTTTTGGAGAACCCATATAATTAAAGCTGACTGTGTAACCATCTCTGTTTTTTCGGATCAAAGTTACCTCTGCCGAAGTGATTACTTTCTCCCCGAGTTTTGCCGTAATTGCTTTTGGAAGAACCTGCATCCCGTCAGTAAATGAAAACATCTGAGCGCTCTGTTTTGATTTCTCTGCGCGCTGTTTCCTTTTTTTCATACTTTTAATTGAACCGATAATAAGTCCGCCGTAATCTTCTTCCAAAGCATAAAGCTTAGGGAAAGCCGATTTAACGCTTAAATTATCCGGATTACCCGCATAAACACCTGCTACAAAAGGGTTAATTGCATAGTCTAAAAATTCTCTTCCCAACCTTCTAGTAACAAAATCAGAAATACTTTGGTAATAACCGTCTTCAGATCTCCCGATTAAAGGTTCGACAAATAATCGAAGTTTTGCAGCGGTAGAAAAAAGTTTTGTTTTAATAAATGCCGGAGGACTCATCGGCAGAGGATGAAGATGATTATCTCTTAAAATATATCGCTTGTTGCCAGCCTTACTTGCATAGATAAATTGTTCGTTCAAATTTAAATCATCAATGAGGGTCCTGATCAGAGGTGAAGTTTCAAGTCCACTATTAGGACCGCGGTCGAACAGATATCCGCTTTCCCAAAAGCTTTCCATTGATCCGCCGACCTCACTCTTCTTTTCAAGAACAGTTACATCATAACCTTCTTTATGAAGCCAATAAGCGGTTGTTAATCCGGAGATGCCGGCGCCGAGAACTAAAATTTTTTTATTCATAATTAAAAGTTAAAATTATCGTCATGTATTAGCATCAACCGAAACAATTAAACAGTCCGTGAATATTTTGCAGTATCTTCTTTTCTTTCAATATATCCGTCAAAATTCATTGCAATATTACGAATTAATAATTTTCCCATTTGAGTAATTTCAATTTTATTATCTTTAAGAATTAATAATTCATCGTTTATCATTTCATTCAGATTATTCAAACCCCATGAAAAATATTCTTTAAAGTTAATATTAAATTTTTTCTCAATATCAGAAAATTTAAGTTCAAAATTGCACATTAATTTCGATATAACTTCACGTCTCAAAATATCGTCTTCACTTAAGCTGTAGCCCTTTGCAATCGGTAAGGTTTCATTATCTATCGAATTAAAATATTCCTTTTCGGTTTTATAATTCTGAGCATAAATATTATGAAGCTGGCTAATTGCGGTAATACCCATAGCATAAAGGTCGCTGCCGGCATGCGTGCTGTATCCCTGAAAATTTCTGTACAATTTCTTTTCATTTAAGGCTATGCTTAATTCATCGTCCGGCTTTGCAAAATGATCCATTCCTATAAATACATATCCTGCCGATGTCAGCTTTTCAATTGTCATTTTTAATATTTCAAGTTTCTCTTCTGGCAGCGGAAGATCTTCGGCATGTATTAGCGCCATGTGTTTTTTGAGCCAAGGCAAGTGTGCATAATTAAATACTGCAATTCTATCAGGAGATATATCAATTACTTTATCGACAGTATCAGAAAAAGACTTCAGGGTTTGAAAAGGTAGACCGTACATTAAGTCCAGATTTATACTGCTGAAGTTAAGTTCTCTTACCCAGTTTACTGTTTGTCTTGTTATATCTTCCGGCTGAATACGATTAACGGCTTTTTGAACTTTTTCGTTAAAATCCTGAACACCCATACTAATTCGATTAAAGCCGTTATTTCTTAAAGCTTCCAGATGCTCTCTTGTTAAATCGCGTGGATCTATTTCGCAGCCGTTTTCGGAGTCATCTTTAAAATCAAATGAAGACTTAATGTATGAAGCTAAGTCGGCAATTTCATCCGGCATCAAGTGTGTGGGAGTTCCGCCGCCCCAGTGAAGCTGGGTAACTTTTCTGTCGGGAAGGATATAAGTCCTCATCATATCAATTTCTCGTTTCAGATAACTTATATATTCCTTTACACGGTCACGATTGCGGGTAATTAGCATATTACATCCGCAGAAATAACAAAGCGTATCGCAAAACGGGAGGTGGAAGTAAAGAGAAAGATCGGGAAGATCTTTGCCGTAATTTGTTTTTATTACTTCATCAAGAAAATTTTCATGAGTGAATTTTTCACTGAAGTGCGGGGCTGTCGGATAGCTTGTATACCTTGGGCCTGGCTTATCGTATTTTTTAAATTTTGTTAGATCTATTTCGAACATAATATATACTCCTAAATTTTTTTTGCATTTCTTTGCAACTTAGCGGTGAAATGCCTTACTTTCCTGTTTTACTAACTCAACCAGTAATTTAGCCTTCTCCGGATCAACATCAGGCAGGATGCCGTGACCTAGGTTAAAGATGTGTCCGTTTCCTTCTCCATAAGACGAAAGAATCTTCTTAACTTCAGCACGTATTTTATCCTCATCTGCATAAAGAACCGTAGGGTCTAAATTTCCCTGCAATGCGACTCTATTTCCGATTAACTTTCTCACAGATCGCAAATCCATTGTCCAATCCAGTCCGACCACATCGGCACCTGAAGCAGCTAAACTGTCGAGACTATGATGAACTCCTTTTGAAAAAAATGATG
>JAJYOQ010000383.1 GCA_021796135.1 Bacteroidota bacterium | reverse complement strand
GAAGTTCAGCATCCGTTTTACTATTAAGTATTTTCCGCGACATAACTGATCGAATGCAATCTATATTTGATCTCAACTCTGCCAAGGAAAAAGCAGAAGAGATGAGCAGATTAAAATCAAGCTTTCTTGCAAATATGAGTCATGAGCTTCGCACTCCTTTAATTGGCATTATGGGCTATGCAGATATTCTCAAAGGGGAATTAAACAATAGTGACTTATTTGAGATGGCTGACACCATTTATTCCAGCGGAAGTAGGTTATTGGAAACTCTTAACTTGATTCTTGATCTTTCTAGGATAGAGGCTGACCGGCTACCTATGGATTACAAAATTTTTAACGCAATCGAAAGTATAAGCCAAAGTATTGCACTATTTAAAGTTGTAGCCGATAAAAAGGGTTTATACTTAAAATTGGATACTATATCTGCGAAGTTAGATGTAAGTCTCGATGAAAGAATGTTCAATGAGATAATAAATAATTTAGTGAACAATGCTGTTAAGTATACAAACAAAGGAGGAATAACAATTACTCTTACAAAGGATGGCAACGCAGAGAGTCAATGGATAAAAATTAAAGTGATTGACACAGGAATAGGAATTCCGAAAGATAGTCAAGAATATATTTTTGATGAGTTCAGGCAAGTAAGTGAAGGATTCTCAAGAAGCTTTGAAGGAACCGGATTAGGGTTAACAATGACAAAAAGATTTGTTGAAAAATTGAATGGGAAAATTTCATTAGAAAGCGAGCCGGGAAAAGGGACTACTTTCATCATTGAATTGCCTATTAATCTACCGGTAGAAAATAACAATCTCCAATTGATTACTTCTGAGAAATATGAAAATAAAAAAGTTGTTAAAAGTAATATTCCCGAAAGCCTTATGATAGAGAAGGAATTGGCTAAAATCTTACTCGTTGAGAATGATAATATTGCCGTTAAAGTTACAAAATTATATTTAAGAAATATTTTCATTTTAGACAGCGTAACAAACGGCATCGAAGCAATAAAAGCTGTAAAGTTAAAATCTTATTCCGCTATTCTTATGGATATAAACCTTGGTACGGGGATGAGCGGACTGCAAGCTGCACAACAAATAAGGATGATTAGTAAATATAAAGATGTTCCAATAATCGCATTTACGGCTTTTGCAATGCACGGTGATAAAGAAGAATTTCTTGCTTCAGGCTGCACGCATTATTTAACAAAACCTTTCTCGAAGGAACAATTAATTGATACAATTAATGAGGCATTAAATGTAAAATAATTGAAGGGCACTTCTAAAAACTATCTTTTATAAAAATTTAACGCAGAGAACCTGTCTACCGGCAGGTATTGAAGTTTTTAGAAGTGCCCTAAATTAATGAGCAGAAACATCGTAGATGTTTTATTATTGTAGAATAAAAATATATCTCATAAAAACTGATCCTCGTAGAGGATCAATAAAAGGAGCTTAAAAAGTTTGAGATAGAATACGATGAAAAATATTTATTTGATTTTTTTGATTGAAGCAGATAAAGAAATATTATAAATCCTCTACGAGGATTGAAATATGTAGGTTGAATATTTATCTACAACAATATAACCTCTACGAGGTTATCACGAATAAATTACACACGCTCCCATTCGTTGGTTTCTTAGTGTGTCTCAATACGGAAAACAGTAAGAGTTTTCGAAGATTCCAATTATAGCGGTAACGGCGCATGCTTTTTTAACCGATCGGCAAAATTCTCTTGATGCCGGATGCGATGAGTATATTTCAAAACCTTTTGGGATAAAAGAATTGTTTGATAAAATAAATAAAGGGTACTTCTAAAAACTATCTTTTATAAAAATTTAACGCAGAGAACCTGCCTACCGGCAGGTATTGAAGTTTTTAGAAGTGCCCTTAATATTGATAGTAGTAGCTATCGTACTTTCGTTTATTAGGATAAAAAATAAATTTAATTTATATGGGAGTTTGCTTATATGAAATCAGAAATTAATATTCTCCATCTTGAGGATAATATTTATGATGCTGAATTAATAGAATATATTCTTTCAAGCAACAATTTAAATCCGGTAATAAAAAGAGTAGATAAAAAAGATGAGTTCATAAATTCTATTGAGCACGGTACTTATGATTTAATTATCTCGGATAATACTTTGAATAATTTTACCGGTTTAGAAGCCCTTGAATTAATTACTGAAAGAAATATTGAAACCCCTTTTATTTTTGTTTCCGGTACAATAGGCGAAGAAATTGCTATAGAAAGTTTAACACATGGCGCTACCGATTATGTCCTTAAGCATAGAATTGAGAGGTTAATTCCCGCTGTTAATAGAGCATTAAAAGAATTTGAGGATAAAAGTAAGCTTAAATGGACCGAATCAGAATTAAGAAAAAATGAAAAGCTTTATAGGCTTCTTACTGAAAACGCGAGTGATTTGATTTCAAAATTGTCTTCAGACGGCATTTTTCTTTTTGCTTCAAAAGCATCTAAAACTCTTCTTGGAATAGATGCTATGATTGGTAAATCTATCTTTGATATTATCCATCCGGAAGAAGTAGAAGGTGTGAAATCTATACTATTAGAAATTCCAAAACTGAAAACGAAAACAGTGGAATATCGAATTCAGCACCTCAATGGTTCTTACTTTTGGTGCGAATCTTCATTCCAATACCTTGAAGTTGACGATAATATTAACTTGAATGAAATGATTGCTGTTATTAGAGATATAAGTGAAAGAAAACATTATGAAAGTGAGTTATTAAAATCAAAAGCTAAAGCTGATGAAATGAATCTCTTAAAGTCCAATCTTTTAGCAAATATGAGTCACGAATTCAGAACCCCCTTGAATGGAATTATAGGTTTTGCAGAAATATTAAAATCGGAGCTGAAAAATAAGAGTTATATCGATTACTCATCGCGTATTCTTTCCTCCGGGAAAAGGTTATTGACAACTCTAAGTTCTATTCTTAATCTTTCAGCATTTGAGAGCGAAGTTCCAAATATAAATTTAGCATCTGAAAATCTTGTCCTAGTAGTAGATTCTGTAGTTGAAACATTTAATGATTATGCATTAAATAAAGAACTTAAATATGAATATTTACCTTCGAATAAAATTATAATTGTAAACATAGATAAAATGCTGTTTGAACAGGCTTTAACAAACATTATAGACAATGCTTTTAAGTTTACTATAAAGGGTAAGATTACTGTCTCAATAAAAGTTGAAATTAAAAATAATACAAATTTTGCTGTAGTTTCCGTCACTGATACTGGAATCGGTATTTCGGAAATTAACTTTGACTATATATTCAAAGATTTTAAACAAGTTAGTGAAGGTTATTCAAGAAAATATGAGGGATTAGGGCTTGGTTTGCCGGTGGCAAAAAGAATGATTGAACTAATTGGCGGAAGAATTGTTTTCGAAAGTAAAGTCGAAATAGGTTCTACATTTCATATCTATTTGCCTCTTACCGAGATCAAAATTAATGATAGCAGCAACAATAATTTTACTAATGATAAGCCCAACTTAATTAAACAAAAATTAAGTGAAATTCTTTATGTCGAAGATAATGAAATGAATTATATCCTAATGAAAAGATTTTTAAAGGACAGGTATATTGTCGTGAACGCTTCTAACGGGGAAATTGCAATAGAACTAATTAGTAAGAAAATTTATCCCATAATTTTAATGGATATAAACTTAGGATCCGGAATGAATGGAATTGATACTTTAAAAATAATTAAACAGGATGTTCGATATAGTAAAATACCAGTTGTAGCTGTAACCGGCTACGCCCTGCCGTCTGATAGGGATCGATTATTAGACAGTGGCTTTAATAATATTATTACAAAACCATTTACTAAAGAAGAAATTATTAACTTAATAAAGAAATCAATAGGAGAATCCAAGTGGAATCAAAAAATGATTTAGAAATTCTTATTGTCGAAGATAGCCCCACTCAGCTTGAACAGCTCCAGCATTCGCTTGAAACGCATGATTATAAAGTAATAACTGCTGTAAACGGTAAATTGGGACTGGAAGCTGCGCGCAAACATCCTCCGGCAATAATAATAAGTGATATTGTAATGCCTGAAATGAACGGTTTTGAACTATGTAAAGCCATTCGTTCCGATGAAATCTTGAAGGATACTCCTATTGTTCTACTTACATCTTTATCCGGCCCTGCAGATGTAATTGAGGCTCTAAAATGCGGCGCCGATAATTTTATAAGAAAACCTTACGATGAACAAAATCTGCTTCTTCGTATCAATAATATTTTAATGAGCAAAAAACTTCGTTCGAACAATAAGTTTGAGTTTGGCGTCGAAATTTCTTTAGGAGGTAATAGACACTTTATTACTGCCGAACGACAGCAAATTCTAGATTTATTAATTTCAACTTATGAGCAAGCTGTAGAGCTTTGTGGAACTCTTCAAATACGCGATCAACAGATTAGCCGGTCAAATGAGATTTTACGCGGCATTTACCAAATTGCAAAGGGATTAAATGGCTCAATGACCCGGCAAGAAGTAATAGAGCAAGTTTTAGACCGTG
>JAJYOQ010000382.1 GCA_021796135.1 Bacteroidota bacterium | reverse complement strand
AAGGATGTTGTAAAAGCAAATTTAATTGCTTCGAAGGATAAAGAAAACAATATTTACAATATTGGAACCGGAAAAGAGACCGATGTTAATGAAATTTTCAGATTACTTAATAAAATTATTGGGAAAGGACAATTAGAGAAGCACGGTCCTGCTGCTCCCGGAGAGCAAATGAGAAGTGTAATAACTTCCGATAAATTTTTTAAGAAATTTAATTGGCGCCCTTCCACAACAATTGCTGAAGGATTAGAGGAAACAGTCAAATATTTTAAGGAGCAAATTAAAGATTAATTTATGGTTATTAGTGATAATTTAATAGAAAAATTACTTCAAAAAGATAAAAGAAGTGTAGCAAGATCTATTTCGATTGTAGAATCAGATGATTCCGAATCTTCAGAGCTTCTTAATGCGATATACTATAAAGTAGGAAATGCTTATCGTATCGGAATAACGGGTCCACCCGGAGCCGGGAAAAGTACAATAACTAATCAACTGACTAAAGTATTCCTTAAGGAAAATAAAACTGTCGGTATAATAGCAGTTGATCCCACAAGCCCTTATACCGGCGGAGCATTGCTTGGCGACAGAGTCCGGATGAATGAAATAGGACAAAATCCCGGTGTATTTATTCGAAGCATGGCGACGCGAGGAAGTTTGGGAGGTCTCAGTAAGACAGCCAACGATGCAGCAGATATCATAGATGCTGCGGGATATGATTATATTATTTTTGAAACTGTTGGAGTAGGACAATCCGAACTTGATATAGCGCAAGCTGCCGATACAACAATGGTTGTTTTGGTACCGGAATCGGGAGATTCTGTTCAGGCAATGAAAGCCGGACTTATGGAAATCGCTGATTTTTTTGTCATGAATAAGAGCGATCGCCCCGGGTCGGAGCAAGCAATAACTGCATTAAAAACTATTCTTATGATGAAAAATTATGAAGAAAATTCATGGTATCCCTCAATAATTAAAACTACAGCTTCCGATAATCAAGGAACTGAAGAGATAGCTAACGAAATCGAAAAACATAGGAGAAATCTCTTAGATTCCGGAGATTTCCAAAAAAGACGTGATAAAAATTTCCATATTCGGATTAAAGAAATTGTTGAAGACAGAATTAAGAAAATATTATGGAATTCTGAAGGTCAAGAAATGATTAATTCTTCTTTAAACAAACTAAGGGTTAGCCAAATTTCACCTTATTATATCGCTGAAGAGATTCTGGAAAATTTCAAAAAGCAATTGTAATTTAGATTATCTCCTTAAAAAAAGTAAGATGTTCAAAAGATATTTTACAAAAAAATAAAATCAGAAAATAAACTGACAAATGAAAGGACCAATATGGCTGCAGAACAAGGAAATTTTGACATAGATTTGAACGAAAACCAAATTATTATTCGCGATACCATTCGCAAATTCGCAGATGAAAAAATTCGTCCCATAATTATGGAATTGGACGAAGCTCAAATCTTTCCAGAACAAATTTTTAATGAGCTTGGTAAGCTGGGTTTCTTAGGAATTCTTGTAAGCGAAAAATACGGAGGCTCCGGATACGGATATGTAGAATTTGCATTAATAATCGAAGAACTTGCGAAAGTTGATCCTTCTATAGCACTCTCTGTTGCTGCTCATAATGGGCTAAGTACAAACCATATATTTAATTTTGCTAATGAGTCTCAGAAAGAAAAATATTTAATTGATTTGACTTCAGGCGAGAAAATCGGTGCATGGGGACTTACTGAATCTTCTTCCGGAAGCGATGCCGGAGGATTAAAATCATTTGCAGAAAGAAGCGGAGATCACTACATCTTAAACGGTGACAAGACTTTTATTACCCACGGGACAGTCGGCAAAACTGCTGTTGTAATGGCTATAACTGATAAGAATAAAGGAAGCAAAGGTATATCAGCATTTATTCTTGAAAAAGGGATGCCCGGATTTTCTGCAGGGAAAAAGGAAAATAAGCTGGGAATGCGTGCTAGCGATACTTCACAACTCATCTTTGATAATTGCAAAGTCCCAAAAGAAAATTTAATTGGGAATGAAGGTGAAGGTTTTACTCAAGCATTAAAAATTTTAGAAGGCGGAAGAATTTCAATTGCTGCATTAAGCATTGGATTAGCTCAAGGGGCAATAAATGCAGCCATAAAATATAGTAAGGAGCGAGTTCAGTTCGGGAAATCAATAAGTGAATTTCAGGCAATACAATTTAAATTAGCTGATATGCAATTACAAGTTGATGCTGCAAGAATGCTTACTTATCGAGCAGCATATTTAAAAGATAATAAACGCCCAAATATTAAAGAAGCTGCGATGGCAAAATTATTAGCAAGTGAGACTGCAGAAAAAGTTGCTAATGAAGCAATTCAAATATTTGGGGGATATGGTTATATAAAAGATTTCCCGGTCGAGAAATTTTATCGTGACGCAAAATTATTAACAATAGGGGAAGGCACTTCCGAGATACAAAGGATTGTCATTTCTAGAGAATTATTAAAAGAAAATTGAAAATAAAATTATGTCACAAATAGGAAATAAAATTCAGCCAAACCCAAATTATTTAAATCGAGAAAACTATTATAAAAAGTTAATCGAGAAATTGGATGCAGAAAAGGAAAAGATTAAACTTGGAGGCGGAAAAAATGCAATTGAAAAGCAAAAAGCCAAAGGAAAACTAACAGCAAGGGAAAGAATTAATCAATTAGTTGACGAATCTTCAAACTTTTTTGAACTTAGTACATTTGCAGCTTATGGCATGTATGAAGAGTATGGAGGAGCTCCTTCATCGGGGACAATATACGGTATCGGTAAAATTAATGGGAAATTGCACGTTATAGTTGCAAATGATGCGACAGTTAAAGCGGGTGCATGGTTTCCTATCACTGTAAAAAAGAATATTCGTGCACAGGAAATTGCAATTGAAAACAGACTTCCTATAATTTATCTGGTAGACAGCGCCGGTGTATTTTTACCAATGCAAAATGAAATTTTCCCTGATAAAGAACATTTTGGCAGAATTTTTAGGAATAACGCAGTAATCTCTTCAATGGGAATCCCACAAATTTCCGCTATAATGGGACCATGTGTTGCCGGAGGGGCTTACCTTCCGATAATGAGTGATGAAGCATTAATAGTTGAAGGTGAAGGTTCAGTTTTTTTAGCCGGTTCTCACTTAGTAAGAGCTGCAATCGGAGAAGTCATTGAAAATGAAAAATTGGGTGGAGCGAGAGTACAATCGAATATTTCCGGTGTTACAGACTACATTATGAAAAATGACACCGAATGTTTAAAGAAAATTAGAAGTCTCAGAGAAAAAGCAGGAAGAAATTTTGATGCCGGATTTAACAGAGCAGCCAGTAAATTGCCGAAATATGACACAAAAGAAATATATGGTTTATTGCCTGAAGACCCATTAAAACAATACGATTCTTATGAAGTAATTGCCCGAATTGTGGATGACTCTGAAATTGATGAATACAAAGCAGGATATGGGAAGACATTAATTACTGCATACGCAAGAATCGACGGATGGGCTGTGGGCATAGTAGCAAATCAAAGGAACATTATAAAAACCGAAACAGGAGAAATGCAAGTCGGAGGTGTAATTTATTCTGACAGCGCAGATAAAGCAGCAAGATTTATAATGAATTGCAATCAGAAAAAAATTCCTCTGGTTTTTCTTCAGGATGTAACAGGATTTATGGTTGGAAGTCGAGCCGAACACGGAGGGATAATTAAAGACGGAGCAAAGATGGTTAATGCAGTAGCAAATTCGGTAGTTCCAAAGATAACCATTATAATTGGCAACAGTTTTGGCGCAGGAAACTATGCAATGTGCGGAAAAGCTTATGACCCGCGATTTATTTTTGCTTATCCAAATTCAAAAATTGCGGTAATGGGAGGATCTCAAGCTAGCAGCGTTCTCTTAGATATAAAATTAAAGCAGGTTGAAAAAAACGGTCAGGTATTTAACGAAGAAGAAAAGAATAACCTTTTGAAAGATATTTTAAAATCTTATGAAGAGACCAGTACCCCGCTTTATGCTGCAGCGCGTCTGTGGGTTGATGAGATAATTGACCCTGCAAAAACCAGAGAATATATTTCAATGGCTATAGAATCTTCAAATAACAATGCTGACATTAACAAATTCAATGTCGGAGTAATTCAGACTTAATGTCTAAACATTATTTTGTTATTAATTTGTCAAGATACTACTTAGTGTTATTTTTTCTTATGACTTTGATAGGCATTATATTCCCCCAGCAAAGTACACTTTCAAAAAAAATAAATAACATTTCCAATTTTATTGCTTCAGATTATTTTTTAAGTTTAAAAAAGACTAATAATGATCTTGCCTTAGTTGACACACTATACTTAAGAACCTTGAAACTTGACAACTACAATTATCAGGAAGCACTTTTCGATTTGACTTTTGCTGCAATTCCATATAATCATGTATATATAAAAATTCCTTTTTTTAATTTTCTAGTAAATTACCGTTTACCTTCTGCAGATGAGAGTATTTATTTAAAGAAAAATAGGAATTTACCTAAACATATTTCCCCGA
>JAJYOQ010000381.1 GCA_021796135.1 Bacteroidota bacterium | reverse complement strand
ACCGATTATAACTACTGAATAATTCGCTTTGGTATCTGCAAAATCACCGTCAACTGAATAATCTATCTTGTCCGTTGGAGCTGTTTCTTTAAACCCTTGAAGTATAGTGGTCCCGGGAATAATATTACCGCCGCTTCCCTGCCAGGATATTGTCCAGCCGCCGCACTGATAACCTATATTATCTGCATGATCTCCTGCTACTAGTATACGGGAATTTTTCTTTGATATAGGCAGAACTCCGTTTTCTCTTTTCAAAAGTACCAGAGATTCTCTTACTGCCCGACGGGCTACCTGCCTATTACTGTATGAGCCGACTGAATCAATAAGCGATCTGTCTGCAAATGGTTTTTCAAATAATCCCATCTCAAATTTAATTCTAAGAATTCTCGAAACTGCATCGTTAATTCGCTCAGTTGATATTTTACCTTTGCTTACAAGATCCTTTATATCTGAAAAACAATCTTTATAACGCATCGGAAGCATAATCATATCTATGCCGGCATTTATGGCTGTATCCAGATCCTGCTCGTAATTACTTCCTAACTGATCTACTGCCGCCCAGTCTGATACTACAAATCCCTTAAATCCTAATTCCTTTTTAAGCACGTCGGTCAGCCAATATTTGCTTGAATGCATTTTTATTCCGTTTATACTGCTGTAAGAAGCCATTACACTCCCTACGCCTGCTTTGATTGCATCAATATATTGAGGTAAAAATAATTTTCTTACTGTTGCTTCATCAGCAATTGTATTTCCCTGATCATGCCCATCAAATGTTCCTCCGTCACCTAAATAATGTTTTGCACATGCAAGAACACTGGTATTTCCGCTTAATTTTTTCCCTTGCAATCCTTCAATTTCTGCTGCGCCTAATTTTCCCGCCAATTCAGGAGTCTCTCCAAAACCTTCATAGGTTCTTCCCCACCTAATATCTCTAGGATCAGCTATGCATGGCGCAAATGCCCACCTAATGCCCGTTGCTGCCATTTCCTTAGCTGTTACTCTTCCTTCTTCCTTTACTAACTCAGCATCTCTTGTACATCCCATGCCGATATTTTGAGGAAATATAGTCGCTCCGTATATATTATTATTTCCATGCACCGCATCAATTCCGTATATGATTGGAATTTTAAGCGGGGTCTTTAATGCATAAGTCTGAAGCGTATCATATAAGTTTGCCCAGGTGACTGTCTTATTATCTCCTATATCTGAATCTCCTCCGCTTAAGACTGAACCGATATAATATTTAACCAGATCATCCTTGTGATCAATGATTCCTGTATGATCTACCTGTATCATTTGCCCGATCTTTTCGTCAAGCGACATTCTTTTTAAAAGATCGCTGACTCTTGCTTCTACAGGTTTTTTTGCATTCAAATAAACGGGTGTTTGTGCCGATATCTTAGCAGCAAATGAGAATAGCACAATAATTAATGAATAAGCAGATAATTTATAATTAAAACTCATAGATAATCCTTTAATATTTTCGATTTTGTTAAAATCATAAGTGGTTAAGCGTTTTAATGAAACAAATTATATACCATTAGATTTTATGCAGAATTTCCATAAAAATAGAAATAGTTTTTATTTAATTGATAAAAAAATTATTGATATGATAAATCATATCGAAGCAATGTTGAATTTTGAATTTTGAATTAAACGCAAGGAAATATACCATTATAATTATTTTGATATAAAGAACAGCGATTTGAGCTCAATCATCTGATTATCCGTAAAACACGAAACCTATTTTAGGTAAAAATCTATTCCCGTAACTGTCCAGCGAGGTCTTAAGTTTAATGTATCCGGATAAAATGAAAATTTTTCCGCCGGCTTAAAAGGAAATGAATTTCCGATTGTGTAATTCCCGCTTTGATCAGTATCATTAAAATACCATAATCTGTATTTTCCGCCTGTAATTCTCGTAAATTTAAATTTCTTGGTTGAATCAGGCTTTTGATAATAAATATTTTTCCTATTGTCTATCCCCTGCAAAACTAGAACTGGAAATTTAACCGAATCTTTTTCATGAACTCTGCCGGTAACTCCCGTAAAATCCAATCCGTTAATTGTCTGAAACTTATATGTATATACCGAATCGTAATATTTCCCGGCTGCATTCTTAAACTTCCTAAGGTCAAGCTTAATTAAATAGTCAGTCCTGGCAGTTAGATATTTTTCTGATTGGATGTAAAATGATGCATCGTCATAAAAATGGATTGAATAGGGAATCCTGATCCCTGAGGTATCCGAAAAAGTTATACCTGTCTTAACCAAATTAGAATCAATTGCATCGCTTACATAAAAGCTGAATTTCTGATCTTCATAATCTGCCTGGTTTGTATTAGGCGATGGAATCACATTAAATATCCCGGGTTTTGTTGTATCCGGTCTGTCTCCCAAAGTAATTATTGAATAATCGTTCTCAAATTGATTGCCGAGTTTATCAGTAATTTTTTTTACGATTAAATAAACTTCATCCTTCGCCGGAAATTTATTTGTCTGTACCAGATTCATTTCATTGTCTTTTTTATTCCCTTTATAAGCGTAAAGCACTTTAAACTTCTTATTAGATGTTGAATCATAAATAAAGAAATTTGAAGATTTTATCATTGAAGTATCAATGTCTTTACTGAAAGTAAGGAATAAATGATCTACATCCGTCATAATTGCGCTCTGAATGCGGGGCTTTAATGTATCACGATTGGAAAGGAAAAAATCAAGTCCGCTGAATAAAGAATCTTTTGTTGTAATATGAACATCCTGAAATGGAATTCCTATCTTATCTTGCTGAGGGTCATATAAAAAACTTCCGGATTTATCATCAACTGCAAATACTCTGTAATAACCGGGTGCTAATCCTAATATCTTATACATACCGTCGTTGCCTGACTGAGATACAAAGTCCGGCTTTTTAACAATAGGATTGATTGTAGTATCCTCAATAATATTGCCTTCTAAACTATTGGTTTTTAAATCAACGGTTTTAATATTTCTTTTACTTTGAACTTTTAACTTTGAACTTTGAACTTTTATTTCAGATGTGTCTTCTTGCCTCATTACCTTATAAGCATATAGAAGTGTCCCGCTCGGCTGTTCCGCATATATTCTGCCTGTAATCTCCCCGTTGTCTATCTTATTTCCGGTTGCAAAAGTTAAATTATATGCTTCGGCTAATGGATTCCCGTTATTGTAATCCTTTAGGTCAGTGCCGACTGTTATAATATAAGTAGTATTTTCTCTTAGCTTTTCAGGGAAATATATTTTTACGGAAGTTCCGCTCCAGTCGAACTTCAATTCCCCTTTTATCGCCGGAGAAATAAATAATGCTTCCTGCAGTGTCCTGTTCTGCAAATACTTAGAAAATTCAAATTCAACATAATCCTTATTATAATTTACCGTGCCGTTTTGCGGGTATGTCTTAACAATCTTTGGAGGTACTAAATCTATTCCTCCTCCTGACGGAGGTAATTGATTTGCACATTGCCAGGAAATAATTAGAAAAAGAATTGGAATGTACTTTAATTTTTCTTTGAGGAATTCATCCATGCCTTATAATTCTCCACATTTTTAAGATGTCCGTCATAATTGACGGAAAAATTGTGTCCCCCTTTTCCGTTCGCAACGAAATATAAATATTTTGTTTTAGCGGGATAAAGCACTGCTAAAATTGCATTCTTACCTGGATTGTTAATCGGTCCGGGCGGTAGTCCCGCATGCTCGTATGTATTGTAAGGAGAGTTAATTTTTAAGTCATTATAATTAAGCCGTTTCCATTTCCCGGTTTGTAAAAATTCAACTGTTGGGTCTGCCTGCAACTTCATCCCAATCTTAAGCCGGTTAAGATAAACACTTGCTATATAAGGCATCTCTGACTTTTTATTTGTTTCTCCTTCTACTATCGAAGCTAATGTTATTATTTGCGGTATTTTAAGCCCAATCTTTGCAGCTCTGTTTTTTAATGAGTCAGATATAAATTGCTTAAAACCGGAATATATGATCTTCAGTGCTTCTTCCGGCGTGCTTCTTTCATAAATATCATACTTTTCTGGCAGCATGTAACCTAACATAGATGAAGAACTTAAGCCCATTGATGTTAGAAACGATTTATTCTTACTTAGATTTACAACTTCCGCAGAATCAATTAGTACTTCGCTTTGAAGCCGGCTGGCTATCGATTGTATTCCTGATCCGTCTAATATTAAAAATGTTTTTAGATAATCCCCATTACCATTTAAAAAATAATCAATTAGCCCATAATAGCTCAAGTCATTTGCAATATAATATCTAGCCGGACGAATCCTTTTTTCAGCGCCAAGTAGAAAGGAAACTAACTTAAAACTAAATCTGTTTTTAATAATTTTTTTTGAATAAAGCTGGTTAACTATCTCTGAAAATGGCTCGCCTTTTTGGACTACTATTTCTACCGGGGAATTTTCAGGATAATGGTTATGTGAGAAGAATGTATATGCCAGAAGCGAGAAGACAAAAAAAAAGAAGATAATTATTGAAAAAAAATCCTTTTTAGACAGCAGTTTTTTAATACTTATTTTCATTTTCTTCGATGATATTTTGAAGATATTG
>JAJYOQ010000380.1 GCA_021796135.1 Bacteroidota bacterium | reverse complement strand
ATTTCCTTTGCGTTAATTTGAAGCCGCACCCAAAAGCGCTTCGTAAACTGGGGTTTTTAGGGCGGGTATTAGTAACAAAGAATATAGATTTTCCTTTTCTCTCTAATGCTGAAAAATAGTGCGCGTGATAGCACGCATGAAATTTTGGATACAGAGCAAAAACAAAATAAACGTTGGTAGATAAACAACAACCGCCATGTTGTCCGTTGGCGGGCCTGCCCGGCTTTGACGGGTTAACTAATAGTTATGTGCTTAAAATTTATTTCTAATATAAAAAGATGGAGAAATAATTATGACAGATGAAATAAGAGATAAGATTAACGAATATCGGGATAAGTATCCAAAATCTTTTAAAGTCATTTTAGATGAAAAAGATTATCATTTAATGGAAGCTACAGTTTCTAAAAATGTTAATCACAAGTTTTTTGATAACTCAGATACTAGTATTATTGACCACATTTCAGAATGCTTGGCTGAAGGAAAAGATGTTGTATTACAAGGGGCGGGAAAAGATAAAATGCTAGTTCATTCTGCAAAGGGTGTCCTTCAGAAAAAAGAGGGTGGTTGTTTTATTGCGACGGCTGTTTATGGTTCACCTTATGTAAACGAAGTAATGGTATTAAGAGAATTCCGAGATAATTGGTTATTGAAATATTCACTTGGTAATGCATTTGTAAAATTTTACTATTGGATATCACCAACAATTGCCAATCAGATAGCGAGAAGTAATTATTTAAGAATAATTACAAAAGTTGTTTTGATTTTACCATTGTTAAAATTCGCAAACAAATTAAAATTGAAGGAGTAAATAAATGTCAACAATTAAATCTGGAGATAGATGTGCCGATTGTAAGCATTGTAAAGTATGGTCAAGCGACCATAGAAAAGCAACTTGCGATTTATATAATGAACAAGGTTTCCATCCAGACAGACCTGTTCCAGCAAAATGTGTGAACAAAGTTGAGAGGAAATATTAAATGGTTTTAAATAATTATTATAATAATCTACTGTGCACATAACCAGCCGCTCAACACGGACAGCATTTTTCAGTGCAGCATTTGTGTAATCATAAAGTTGTGCTCGTAAAGTTAAGTTGCTTTTTAAAGTAGTATGTTCTAAAAAACATTTTTAATAAATAAAAGTAGTCGCAACTATTCGGCATTCTTGTTCTGGGCTACCGGTTAGCGGCAACAACGTTAGGCATATAAGCAACAGAAAATAGCTATTGTCGAATTCACGTTTTTAATAATTTTAATTGGAGCAGTTATGAAGAAAATTTTTATTCTATTAATAATCGTTTTACAATACAGTACTTACGCACAACATTATTGGAGTCAAGCTAACGGACCGTATGGAGGAAAAGTAGACAACCTTAGTCAGGGTAAAAATGGGGTTATTTATGTGGGAATGGAAAATGGAGGAGTTTACCGTTCAACAGATAACGGAAATAATTGGAGTAGATTAGGTTTGGCCGGGATGACAATTAGAGATATTATTGAAACGGGGAGCGGATTTATCATAGCTCTTACGGACTCGGGATTGTATAGAACAACTGATAATGGATTAAACTGGAGTAACACTTATTCGGGAAGAGTACAATCGATCGCAATGAGTCCAAATGGGCAAGTCTTTTTAGTATACTTTAATTCTATTGCGGTAGGCGAATATGGAATAAAACGATCGACGGATGAAGGGGCAACATGGGAATCTGTGAATAATGACTTACCGGACTTAGGACGAGGAACCACAAAGATAGCAATCAGTCCAGTAGGGACAATATTTGTGAGTACAGAGTATGGGCTATTAGTAAAATCTACAAACAATGGACAAAATTGGATTCAAATCAATAAAAGTCAAATAGGTAATTACATTCTAACGATGGCGATAAATGCAAATGAACAAATATTTGTAGGGACAGCATCCGGGACAATCTATCAATTTGTAGATACCTCTTTTAGCGGAGGGTATTGGAAAAAGACCGGCTTTAGTGTACAGTATGAACCTTATGTAAACGACCTAGCAATAAATGGGAATGGGAATATACTTGCGGGAACAGATGAAGGGACGTATTTATCAAACAATAATGGGAAGACATGGAGCCAGTTGACAGCAGAATCGACAATAGCAGTGCTTTATGACCCTGCAGCTAATATTTTTATAGGAACTTATGGTGAACTTCTTCAATCTGTAGATGAAGGAAAAACGTGGACAACGAAAATGACCGGGATTACATGCAGTAATATTTCGATGATAGCTATGGGAACTGATGGAACATTGTATGCCGGGGCAAATGTTGTGTTGAGTGCATCAACAGATAATGGAGCTAACTGGACGCAAGTACATTCTTTTGAAGGAACGATTAAATCGTTAACGGTCTTATCGAACAGGCGCATTTTGGTTGGGCACAAAGGATTGGTGGGTACCTACTATTCAGATGATTATGGGAATACATGGATTCAATCAGATACCATGGGACTACCACAGTCTTATTTTCGCAGTTTTCTACAGACCAGGAATGGAATAGTATTTGGGGGAACCGGCCACGGATTATATAAATCTACTGATTATGGGTTTAGCTGGAAAGCAGCAGGGTTGGAAAGCAAATCGATCGGAACACTTGTTGAAAGTGCAAACGGTTATATCTTTGCCGGAACGTACAACGAAGGTTTATACTATTCGACGGATAGTGGGAATACTTGGGAACAAATATCATTTGCTGATTTCCAAAATACTTCTGTAGTGCCAATAACGGTACTTAACAACGGAGTCTTACTCGTGACAGCATACGTTGGGCTTTATCGTTCAACAGATAATGGAATTACATGGACTAATGTATCTAATCCTCCAATGAAAAATAATCAGTATGTTACAATTTCATCATTTGTGACAACTGCCGACGGGGATCTATTTGGAAATTTCAATGGGAGTGTCTATTGGTCAACAGATGCCGGTGATACATGGAAAGAGCTGAATGATGGAATAGAGAATTTATTAATTCGGAATTTAGCAGTAACACAAGATGGACATTTGCTTGCCACGGCAGCAGGGAACGGACTATACATAAGCTCGACAACGATCCACAACTTCCCGCATGATTTTTGGAAGGAAGTTCAACTATGCGATGTTTATGGATTGCATTCATTAGTAGAGAATAAGAACGGAATTATCTTTGCAGCAACTTATAGTGAAATCTATCGTTCATCAAATGGAGGTAAAAATTGGGAGAATACCGGATTTTCTGGTAATGTGTTTGATAAAGAACTCTACACTACTTCGACTGGTGATATTTTAGCTTGTACAGGTAGCGGTATAATTTATCGTTCAACTGATAATGGGACAAGTTGGGGACAAACAGTAATTGGTATACCCAATAATAATTTAGTAGAGAATTTTTCTTACAGTGAGAGCGGAAAAATGTTCGTAGAATTATATGACACGACATCAGGAGTGAAAGAACTTCATCTATCTACGGACAACGGAGTAACTTGGAAATTAAGTAGCAGTATTTTAAAATTTGCAAATATTTCATATTTAAAAACGCACAAAAGTGGATTGTGTTTTGCAAGTACAAATCAAGGATTATACCGTTCGACAGATGATGGGGAAAACTGGAGTTTAAGTACCAACGGACTACCAGGAGGAATCCCCATTGGGACTATTGAGTATTTAGCAAATGGAAATATATTTGCAGGTACATTGGGGGAAGGCATATTCAAGTCAACTGATGGCGGGATTACGTGGAGTCAGACAGCCTTTAATACATTTGATATTTATTCTATTGTCCAAAATAAAAACGGGCAAATCTTTGCCGGTACAGGAGGTAATGGAGTTTATTATAGTAATGATTATGGCGTTAGTTGGAAAGATATAAGTTCCGGTTTAAAGGATAAGTATATTTATGATTTACTTGTAACTAACAATGAAGGATTGATTGCTGTTTCCTACAGAAGTGTTTATATAGCACCCGGTACGGTTACTGGCGTGAAAGAAAAACAAGAACGAATAATACCTTCGTATTTTATTCTCAAACAGAATTATCCAAATCCCTTTAATCCAACAACAACGATAAACTATTCAGTGCCTAAAGCAGGTTTAGTTACAATAAAAGTTTACGATGCCTTGGGGAGGGAAATAGAGACATTAGTGAATGAAGAAAAACTTAGTGGAAATTATAAAGTTGAGTTTAATGGGAATAAACTTTCAAGCGGAATTTATTTTTATAGAATGCAAGCGAGAAATTTTGTAGAAACGAAAAAATTAATTCTACTCAAATAAAAATGCCTAACCAGCTTTTCCACCCGACCGCTTTAAACTTAGCGGCATTTGCTTGGTTATTTTGTTTTGTTGCAAAAGTTGGTTGCTCTTTAAATGTAGTTGAGTAAATGAAGTAATTAATAGATTATTGGCTTTTGTTTTTCAAAGCTGCATTGCTGTGTTGGGCGGCGGCTTAAAAACAATGCCGTTATAAATAAATAATTCGGAAGGATAATGGAAACATCTTATGTACAAGCGAAGAATCAAAGAACCGTAAAAACTTTTGCGTTTTTAAATATGAAATATTTGCAAATTTTAAAATACTGCTACTTAATTTC
>JAJYOQ010000379.1 GCA_021796135.1 Bacteroidota bacterium | reverse complement strand
TTAAAAATATCGATAAAATGATGCCCGATCCTTTTATAAAATTCCTTTTCATCAAGAGGCTTTGAAACGCCGAGTCGTTGAAGTACTTTTCCAGTTGTTTTATAAATTGTCTTGAATGAGTCAATCAATGTTCCGTCAAGGTCGAAAGTAATATTTTTAATCATCGGTAGATTCTCCATTTGTTTTTTGGGCGGATGGTTTTTGGTCAGAATGATCTTGGCAATTTTCACCGCGGCAGCATTCGTCAACGTTTGTACCGCAAACAGAGCACTGACCATGACCGTGCACCCAAACAATTATTGCAAGTTGACCGCACCATTCACAAAATCTTTGCCCACTTAGACCTTTTTTGTCCATAAAAATGTTCTGAATATTTCATTGATAATTTAATCATAAATCAATTAATGGACAATTTCATCGTCGTGATATTCATTTATAAGTGCCTAAAATTAAATATTCCGACATTAGATAAAAATTTACATCTGGAGTAGTTTAATCCAAATCAAATAATATCATTTGACAAATGATTAAATTATTACTGTGAAAATTATTGCTTAAATAATAGGAAGACTATGTTAGAAAATTATTTAGATGTGATTGTAATCGGTGCCGGTCCTATAGGACTAACATGCGGTATTGAAGCTGTAAAAAGGAATCGTTCGCATTTGATTATTGAAAAAGGATGCCTTGTAAACTCTATCTTTCATTATCCGGCAAATATGACTTTCTTCTCGACTTCTGAAAGATTGGAAATCGGCAACGTGCCGTTCGTTTCTCATGGCGATAAGCCAACACGCAGAGAGGCTTTGGAATATTACCGAAGGGTTAAACAATCCTGGAATCTTAACGCCCATACTTATGAAAATGTTTTTGATTTGAAAAAGGAAGAGGATTTGTTTCATGTAATTTCAAATAAAGGGAAATATATTTCTAAGAATGTAATTATATCAACCGGGTTTTATGATATACCAAATTACTTAAACATACCCGGTGAAGAATTATCAAAAGTAAAACATTATTTTGATGAAGCACATCCGTATGCCTATCTAAAAGTGATAATTATTGGTGCAGCTAATTCCGCTGTTGATGCCGCTCTCGAAACCTACCGTCGCGGTTCAGAGGTAACAATGGTGATTCGTGAAGACAGAATTAAAGAAAATGTAAAATATTGGGTCAAGCCTGATATTGATAACCGTATCAAAGAGGGAAGCATTAAAGCATTTTTCAATTCAGAACTGGTTGCAATTAGAGATGATGAGGTTGATATAAATACTCCCGAAGGTGTTATATCTATAAAAAATGATTTTGTTTTTGCAATGACAGGCTATCATTCTGACTTTAGCTTTCTTGAAAAGGCTGGTGTAAAAATCGATAATGATGAACAGCGTACCCCGTATTTTAACGAAGATACTTTTGAGACAAATGTTAAAGGAATGTTCTTAGCCGGAGTGGTTTGCGGCGGAATGGATAATGGGAAATGGTTCATCGAAAATTCTCGTTATCATGCGCAAAATATTTTTGATCACATTAGTAAATCCGCTTAATTGATTATCCGGTGTGCTGAAAAACATTAAGAGTGTTTTTCAGTATTGAAATTATTTTTACTTCAATCTAAGTTCTCTAACTAAAATTCGAAAGCAACGTATATAGTAATTTGTTAAGGGCATTATTCATTTATCTCGACTTACGAAGCCTTTAATAATTATTTACATAGTTGCTTTTTTTTATTAATTATTTAAGGAAGATATGAAAATCACAAGGAGAAACTTCTTTTTGAGGACTGCTCAAAGCACGCTTGTGCTGGCAATGCCTGCAGTATTCGGCTCATTCCTGGAAAGTTGTTCAAGTAACCCTACAGGCCCATCTGGATCTGCAGCGGGGTTGCAATCAATTCAGGGCACAAACTCCGGAACAAATGTTATTGTTAGCATAGATTCATCCTCCCCATTATCTAAAACGGGAACTGCCGCCCTAGTTAATTATTCAAACGGTGGTGTTTTAGTAGACCATCCTTCTACTAACGTTTTTAATGCTCTCTCTTCGATCTGCACGCATCAAGGTTGCCAGATAAATGGTTACGATTCCGGGAGTAACCAGTTTGTATGTCCTTGCCATGGCTCGCGTTTCGATGTTAATGGCCAGGTGACTCAAGGCCCGGCAGGAGCGCCTCTACAAAAATATCAAACGTCTATTTCAGGGACACAACTTATTATAAAAGTAGGTTGAAATATTTTAAGCCGAAATTTTGAATCTTGAATGAAACTCAAGAGAGAACGGGGACAGTTAGAAGAATAGGCAAAAGTCAATAAGGCAGTAGGCAATGTCTGTAATATTCCAAGGTTAATTTGAGAGACAGCGCTATTCAGGAGATTTCTCACCTGCTAAAGCTATATTTGCACTTACAGCAATATTGAGGGATTCGAGGTTCCCACTTTCGTGATGAAAGGTATCGTGGAGATAACATTCGCATTCTATAGTATTGCCGTTTATCCGCAATGGCGGATTGTTTTTTATGTCAAGATATTTGAAATGATTTTCCATATTCCATCATCCATATTCCATATTCCATTGCGGCTTGCCGCGCTACGATTTTGTGTAACTTCAATAAACTAACATAAAGGCGCATTTATGACAAAGATAAAAACAGAAATGATTTCGTTAAAAGTATCGGACGGAACTTCAATGAATGCTTATGCAGCTTTTCCTGATGATAATAACAAATATCCCGGTTTGCTTCTGTTCCAAGAAGCCTTCGGTGTGAATGGACATATCAAAGATTTAACGGAAAGATTTTCCCGGGAAGGATATGTAGTAATTTCACCGGAATTATTTCACCGGACTGAGCTGGGCTTTCAGGGAAGTTACACGGATTTTCCAGCTACTAAGCAGCATATTCAAGCTTTAACTGAACCTAACCTAATTGCAGACATTAAAGCAGCATACTCATGGCTTGAATCAAATTCAAAGGTTCTTAAATCTCAAATAGGGTCTACTGAGCTTGATGAGTATGGAAAAGAATATACTAATGTTGTATTTTCAAAAGCCGATCATGGTTTTTTCTGTGATGCGCGCGCAAGTTATAATCCTTTTGCAGCAAAACAAGCATGGGCTTTGACGAATGTATTTTTTAATTTACATCTAAAAGTTTAAAACAATTAAAGGAGAAAAGTATAATGAAATATAGAAAATTAGGAATCGGCGGATTGAGGGTTTCCGAACTCGGTCTGGGGTGTATGGGCATGTCTGAATTTTATGGCGAAAGAAACGATCAAGAATCTATCGCAACAATTCACCGAGCAATAGAACTTGGAATAAATTTTTTAGATACAGCCGATATGTATGGAATTGGGCATAATGAAGAGCTTGTAGGAAAAGCATTAAAGGGTAAACGGGACAAAGTTGTTTTGGCAACTAAATTCGGTATTTTAAGAAATCCGGATGGGTCTCGCGGAGTAAGCGGCAAACCTGAATACGTAAAAAAAGCATGCGAAGCGAGCTTAAAAAGATTAGGTGTTGATGTAATTGATCTTTATTATCAACATCGGGTGGATCCAAATGTCCCGATTGAAGAGACAATAGGCGCAATGGCTGAACTTGTTAAAGAAGGAAAGGTAAAATTTCTCGGGTTGTCGGAAGCCTCTTCCGATACGATTAGGAGGGCAAATAAAGTTCACAATATATCAGCGCTTCAAACAGAATATTCTTTATGGACGCGCGATCCCGAAGAGGAAATATTTGATACATGCAAAGAGCTTGGTATTGGTTTTGTTGCTTACAGCCCGCTTGGAAGAGGATTTTTAACCGGCAAAATTAAGGAGCATTCCGATTTGACTAAGGATGATTACCGCATGCATTCGCCGCGTTTCCAGGATAGCAATCTAAAAGAAAATCTAAAGATTGTGGAAGTGATAGAGAAAATATCATCCGAAAAAAAATGTACGCCGGCGCAGCTTGCGCTTTCCTGGGTACTTGCACAGCGAGATTTTATTGTACCGATTGCCGGTACGAAAAGAATTAAATATCTCGAAGAGAATATCGGAGCAGCCGCAATAACTTTGACCGTTGAAGAAGTCAAACATTTGAACGAAGCCGTTCCTCGCGATGCGGCAAAAGGAATGCGTTATCCCGAAGCAATGATGAAATCAATAAACGGATAAAAAGAAATTATGTTGCACTTATCCCTGCGGCAAATTAAAATGTAGGTTTAAACATTATATATCTGTTTGAAATCTATTGTTGAATAGGATTTCGCGTTTGATTATTTTTTCGAGAGAAAGAGTAATTCAAATTCTAAAAGTACAGGAAATTTTTTGTAAGAAAATTTGAAGGAGATTAAAATGGAATACACTCACCTTGGTAGAAGCGGTTTGAAGGTAAGCAGGATTTGCCTAGGCACTATGAACTTCGGTACATTTGCCTCCGATGAGGATAGCTTCAAGATAATGGATAGGGCATTAGAGCTTGGTATCAATTTTTTCGATACTGCAAATGTATATGGCAATGAAAAAGGAGTTGGATACACCGAAGGCTTAATCGGTAGATGGCTTGAACAAGGAGGGAGAAGAGATAAAATTGTTTTAGCGACAAAAGTTCAC
>JAJYOQ010000378.1 GCA_021796135.1 Bacteroidota bacterium | reverse complement strand
ACTATAATACTTTTATCGGCGCATCGTCTGTCCCTCGCGTCCGGATCTGATTTTCATCGGTGTTATCTCTCTTGAAATTCATTCCTCCAAAATTCATGTCCTGAAAATTAAGCGGATATTTTATCCCGAAATTCTGATCGTCATTGCCGTTTCGGTCAAACCATATCGTTAACCCCATTCGTACTATCTTTGCTTCAAGATCCGGATCGTTGGTAGCAAAACAGACGTATAAATTCGCTCCGTCATTCTGTACGCCGTAAAGAAAATTGCCTTTGTCATTATATATTAAATCATTTCCCCAATCTGTCTTGTTGCCGTCTATTACAATATTCCCATTGTACCAGTGGCTTTGCACTACAGTTTCATTGCATCCTAGTATCCCGATTAAAACTGCCGATAAAAGTATTATAGTTAAATTTTTCATAATTCTTCTTTGCTTGTTATATGTAAATAATATTTTTAATTAGACACAATTTATTTTCCTTGGGTTTCATTTGTAATTTTTATCTCTGAAATTTGCCGTTTCCGGGCATGCTTAAAACGGAATCTATATACCATCCCTTAAAATTTGAAAACGATATTATTGCCTTAAATGTATCTCCGGACTTTAATTTTGCCAAATTTAATAACTTTGTGTTTCCTTCGGTGTCTGTTATATTCTTTTGATCGTCAGTTTCAAATTTCGGCACGAGTAAATACGACGCTCCGGCTATTGCCGTTACTCCTGAGGCGGAATCTACTTTTATAATATTTGCCTTTATAATAAAATCAGTATTGGTCTGTGTATATATCTCCTGTACCATCGCCGATACTGTGGATCTGTTTATCTCAACAACATTCGGGATTTTAAAATTTTTACCTTTACCAATATTATTTTTAGTAACATTCGAACTGCATGAGAAAATGAATAAAGAGGCAAAAACAAAAAATAAAATCGAAACTCTCATATTTACCCTATCCTAAATATTTGACTTCTTTAAATTATAAAATATATTTCATTATTCAATTAACTAAAAATTTAGTATTGTTGTCCCAAACTTTTTCTTTTTACTTTTAACTTTTTACTTTTTACTTGATTTTGTCTTATTTAGAAATAAAACCAAAATTATCGCAAGAATTCATTAATAAACTGGCAGAAAAGGTCCTGGGCTATCTGCCGGTTCCCGCTTTCGAAGAAGTGATCAATTTATTTGAGCAAAAACTTATCGATTACTACTTCCCCTTTTCTTCTGAATCAAACTTATTAAGAATTATTATTTCTTTGTATGATCGGGTAACTTTTCTTACCGATTGCCTTAAATACCCTCACTATGTCGATTTGCTTTTATCAATCGCTTCTAATAGCAATTACCTTACGGATATTATTGTCCGCAATCCCGAATATTTCTACCGGATTTTAAACCCGTCTAACCTAAAAGAAAAAATTGAAGAGGTATCTTTCCAAAAAGATATTAAAAATATTACCGCTTCATTTAAAACTTTTAATTCAAAACTAAATGCTCTGCGCTTTATTAAACGAAGAGAAATATTGAGAATCGGCGCTAAAGATATTTCCGGTTTGGAAAATTTACATGGTATTACTGCGGAACTTTCCGCCCTGGCTAAATGTTTATGCAGCCAATTATTTACTATCTGCTATAAAGAAGTTCTCACTAAAAATAAAATTAAAAAGGCGGATAATAAATACTGCATTATTGCTTTGGGTAAATTAGGCGGCAAGGAACTTAACTATAGCTCCGATGTGGATTTGATAATTTTTTATGATGTTAATTCGGTCTTCCCGAATAATAAATATTATAGCGAAATATTAACCGAAGCTATCCATCTCTTCATTGAAAGCTCTACTGCTTTGACCGGCGAGGGCTATATCTATCGAATAGATTTACGGCTTAGACCTGACGGCAGAAACTCCCCGCTTTGCGGTTCCTTGAATGATTATTTATCCTATTACGAAAGCCGCGGTGAGGATTGGGAACGCCAGATGCTTATTAAGGCTGGTTATATTTCTGGTGATAAACTTTTATATAAAAAATTCTCTGAATCAATTTCATATTTTGTTTACCCTGTTAACTTCTCTAGCTCTCCTGTCAGCCAAATTAGTAAGCTTAAAAAAAGTATCGAGAAAAATCTTAAAGACCAAAGAAATATTAAACTCTCTCCCGGCGGTATTCGAGATATTGAATTTTCAGTTCAAGCTCTCCAGCTTCTAAACGGCGGGAAAAATAAAGATCTTCGAACCGGTAACTCTCTTGATGCTGTTAATAATTTATTTAAAGCAAAATTAATCTCTTTGGATGAAAAAAATGTTCTAACGAATGCTTATTTCTTTTACCGGAAAATCGAACATTATCTGCAGCTAATGAATGATACTCAAACTCATACTATCCCCGACGAAGGTGAAATTCTTGAGAAACTTTCTTTTTATTTAAGTTATAATAACTCCTCTGCTTTCCTGCAGTCGGTTTCGGATTATAGAAAATTGGTTCTGCAAATTTATAACTCTATTATGGGAATCGATTTCGAGTCTCAGGATAATGTCTTAAATTTTGAAAACATTAATTTTGCGAATCGGAAACAGGCTGAAGCGGATATCGCCTTTCTGTACGAGGGCAAAGGTCTGTTCGGTCAAAAAGACTTCGATAAAAATTGCTCGGATCTCTTCGAAAAAATTATCCCTGACTTAATTAATTATCTGACTAATTCCTTTGATCCGGATAAAGTCCTGAGAAACTTTTCCAGAGTTATCCGTTCATCAAATATCCCTTCAATTTGGTATCGGGAATTTAGCGATTCCTTCTTCTTTAATTCTTTCCTTAAATTATGCGAGTTCTCTCAAAAGTCAATTGATTTGTTTGCCGAGGATAATGACCTGAGCGAATATCTGCTTACTCGAAAAGCTTTTACTCAAATATCTATCGAGGAAATGGCAAAGTATCCGGTTAAAAAGGTTTTGTTTTTACTTTCAGTTCAGTTTTCCCTAAAATTAATTTCTCCCGGAATTTTATCCGGTACCTTATCTAATGTTATTCATAAAAAAATCAGTAAAGTATCCGGAAAAATATTTGGCAGAAATAAATCTCTGCGCTTTTTTATCGCCTCTCTGGGAAGTCTGGGCGCTGAAGAAATGACTTTCTCCTCTGATATTGATCTGATCTTTGTTGTGAATGATTTAGAAAAGAATCCGTCTGCTCCGAAACTATTCCAAAATTTGCTGTCTGCTGTTAAAGATGAATTGAACCCTTTCGAAGTCGATTGCCGCCTTAGACCTGAAGGCAAAAATAGCCCTTTGGTCTGGGACCTGAAAAGCTATTCAAATTATTTATTGAACCGCGCTAGAACTTGGGAGTTTCAATCTCTATGCAAATTGAATTTTATAACGGGTGATGAGAAAAAATTTGAAACCTTTTTGAATTCTATTCTTAACCGGATTGATTCCTTTGAAAAAGAAAAAATAATGCTCGATGTTATTGATATGAGAAAAAAGCTTTATCCGAAGGATATTTCAGCGGTCGCAAATATTTTTAACCTGAAAAGAAGTATCGGCGGCTTGGTGGATATTGAATTCACTGCGCAATTCTTTATGCTGCTTAATAAATCTTTGTTCCTGCAGTGCCGGGGAAAAAATATTGCTAATATTTTAGATAAATTAAATTTTGATGAACTGAATAAAATTAAAGAAAATTATTTTTTCCTTAGAAAAGTCCTCTTGTTAAACCAAAGCTGCTTCAATGTGTCAACTTCTCATATTTCTCTTGAAAAAAATAAACTTGATAATTTCTCAAAACTATTAGATTTTAAAAGCGGAAATGATTTACAACTTTTTATAAATCAGATAATAAAAGAGAATTCTTCCTTCTTTTCTAAATATGTAGCTTAAATTCATGATGAAATTTATTAGAAAATATTATGCGATTCTGACAGGTCTCCTTGTGTTTATTGTCTACCTGTTTACTCTTGCTCCTTCTGTCGTTGAAATTGATGCGGGGGAACTCTCTACTGTTCAGGTTACTCTGGGTATCGCTCATCCTACTGGCTACCCTTTGTTTACTATGCTGGGACACCTCTTCTCCCTTATCCCTTTCGGCTTCTCTAAAATTTATCAGCTTAACTTGCTTACTGCTGTATGGTGCAGTCTGGGTATTATGGTCTTTACTTTTTCAGCAAAATTCTTGCTCGATAATCTTGAATCTTTTAAATCAATCAAAACTAAAATTGCTCCAAAACCTAAAAAGTCCAAAGACAAAAAAGGTACTCCGGATAAAACAGTTAAATCAAAACCTGAAATTATCCCTGATGATAAAAAAATCTTAGCGGCAGTGTTCGGCGGCTTGATTTTAGCATTTGACAAAACTTATTGGATGCAGGGTACTTCGGTTGAAGTTTATTCCTTACAGCTGTTTTTAATAAATCTTATAATTTTGTTCTTGTTCAAAGCCTACGTCGCTAAAGATAAAACTGATACGGTTAAATTCTTTTCACCATGGGCTGTCTTTGCTATAATGTTAGCACTCGGATTTTCAAACCACATGACTACCCTGTTCATTCTTCCCGGTACTGCATATCTATATTTTAATAAATATAAATTCAACAAGCCGGGAAGAATGAAC
>JAJYOQ010000377.1 GCA_021796135.1 Bacteroidota bacterium | reverse complement strand
GGGCGTTTGTTATTGAAACTAAAAAGGACATAGTTGAATAATTTACTCTCATTAATAAGATTAGTATTCGCATAAACTGAAATATTTATCCAGAAAGCCCAAAGCGTAGGATTGGAAATGTAATAGCTAATTACTAAAATCAAATTTCTAAGAATACTTTTTTTATTAAGTGAAATATTTTTTTCGGTTTGGTGTTTATGATTTTTTAAGAATATTTCCTTTATGCCAATCCAGGACAGAAATAGTAATCCAATTAATTGTGCAATAAGTTTAATTGTTGGATCTAATTCTACTTGTCCAATTCCTATAAGGAATGATAAACTAAAAATAAATCCTGCAAAGGCATTGATTATAGCTATAGTAAATCCTTCCCAGAATCCTTTTTCAACAGACCGTTTTAGCATAATCATTCCCAAAGGGCCAATGGGCACAGAAAATATTAACCCTATAAAAAATGCTATAATTATCATCAATCATTAACCCCTAAATATTGTTTTGGCTGCCATCATAACAAGCACATAATTAGCTGCTAATGTTTTAGATATTTGCTTTGTTTCAACAGTATAATTTTTTATTGAACCAATTAAACCAGCTTTACGGATTTTTGTTAAATGATAAACGCCCCACAAATATTCAAATTTTATTTTCTTCCCTTTGCTCATGTAATACAAATTCAACATAGTCTCAATTCCGTATTGTGTAGACCTGATATCTTCAAGAAAAGGGAGAATATCTATTTTGTAGAGGGCACGTTCACCGGCAAGCATTTGTAAAGGATTCAATTTTTCATCAAACTTATTTTCTGTAGGATGCCCAATTACCATTCCTGCTTCTTTGTTTATCAGTGGAATCATAAGTTGCTTAATATGTTTTTCTTCAAAATTGAGAATATCGGCATCAATGAATACTATAATATCTCCGGTTGCTTTTTCAACCCCTTCCACCATTGCAAAAGATTTACCACGATTCTTTTCATATTCTATATATGTGTATTTTGGATTACTTATAAACTGCTCCAAATTTTCAGCGGTTTTATCAGTGGAACCATCATTAAAAACAATCACTTCGTCAATTATTTTACTATCTAATGTTGTTTTAACTACTGCGGCTACTGAATTTTCTTCGTTATAAGCAGAGATTACAGCAGATATTTTTACATCATTCAACATTGTTTTTCCCTTAATGTTTTTTCATTAGTGAGTTCTAAAAATTTCCGTATTTCAAAGTTTACCAGATTTCATTATCCCAATTAAAAGCCACACACCTAAGACAGAAGCTAAGACATATCCAATAACTCCCAACGCAGGGTACCCAAAAATTATTGGGCCTTTGTCAATTTGTATGATTAAAGAGGAACCGACAATCAGAGAAGCAATCACTAATGAAAATGAAATCCTGTTGCTTGATCGGTCTATTTCGCGCGAAAATTCTTCAAGACCATCGTGATGGAAGTTAATGTTAAGCTTATCGTTACGTAATTTGTAAAGAATACTTTGTAAATTATCAGGCAAGCTTTTTAATAAATCTATGCTTTGTTCTGCAATTCGAACTAATAAACGATACCGGTTAAAAGGATTTAATCGATTCAAGAAAACCTTTTTTGCAAAAGGTATCAGAAGTTCGGACATATTAAATTGAGGATACAAATTCCTACCCACAGCTTCGGAAATAACGAGTGTGCGCCCCATCATTACAATATCTGACGACAGTTTAAGTTTATGATTACGGATTAACGCCATAAATTCATTCATCAGTTTAGATGTATTTAATCGATTTAAAGGAATTCCGTAATAATGATCTAAAAAATCCATTAAGTCACGCTGAAGGTCGCGTAAATTAATGTGTTCTTCAGCAATACCTATTTGCATTAAAGCTCTTGCAATTCTATAAGTATCTTTATCTACAGCGCCTTTTAGAATTGCAAGTAGGTTGTCTTGCATTTCCTCATCAATTCTTCCTACCATTCCAAAGTCAATTGGGGCAAGAACATTACCGGGCAATACAAATATGTTTCCTGGATGAGGATCGGCGTGGAAAAAACCTACTTCAAACACTTGTTTCAAGAAAGATTTAGCGCCGTTTTCTGCTACTTGCTTCCGGTCTATATCAGATTCTTCCATCAACTGAAGTTCTGAAATTTTAATCCCATTGATAAATTCTGTAACCAAAATTTTTTCTGACGTATAATCCCAATAGACTATAGGTATTTTGATTGTGGCGTCATTTTGCATATAATTTCGGAAGGTATCAATATTACGTCCTTCAATAATGAAGTTTAATTCCTTAGTTATAGTTTTCCCAAATTCTTTTACAATACCAACGGGATCATATAGACGACTTTCGGGGATATGCGTTACGATTAGTTTTGCAAGATTCATTAAAATGTCGAGATCAGTCTCAACATTTTTTTCGACACCCGGATGCAAAATTTTCACAGCAACTATTTCTCCCGTTTTTAGTTTTGCTTTATGTACTTGCGCAATGGAGGCCGCAGCAATAGGAGTTTCATCAAATTCTAAAAATATCTCGCTAATAGGTTTATCAAATTCTTTGACTAAAATAGATTTAATCCCCTCAAAATTATCCGGTTGTACACTATCTTGTAATTTTGAAAATTCAGTAACAAATTCTGCGGGAATAAAATCCGGCCGAAGACTTAACATTTGTCCTAATTTAATAAATGTTGCCCCAAGTTCTTCAAACGCCATTCGTAATCGAACATGCGTACGCAAGGCAGTAAGATTTTTCCCTTTGGCTAAAAGTAAATTTTTGGCAATTTCAGGAAGTAAGAAAATGCTAATTTTATTAACAACATCGCTAAAACCATACTTTACAAAAACTTTTAGAATTTCTTGATAGCGATTTAAATTGCTTATACTTTTGCGAATGTTTCTTTTCATAATTTACTTTTATAATCTATCAGTACGCATCTACTAATTAGGTTAATTTCCAATCAAATTACTGTGCAGAAATTTTCTTTTCTAAATCAGTAATCATACCTTTTAGCTCGTCAATATCTTTTTGAGTTGCAAGTCCAAGATTGCTCATTGCCTCTTTAACTTCTTCACTAATCTTTTGCTTAAACTCCTTTTCGCCTTTTTCTATTTTATCCAGAATATCCCGAACTGCTTTTGACTTTTCGTCTTTTGCCAATTGCTCCTTTTCTATTAATTCATCTACAAGGGTTTCAACTTTTTCTTTTGTCGCCGTAGCAAAGCCCAACCCGAGATAAATACTTTTTTTGATTATGTCTAACATTTTTACTTCTCCTTATCGTGTTAATAATTGTTTTTTTATAATAATTTTTATTTCTATTATTTGCATTAACTAATGATAGTAACTCACAATCTATCTTCCCGTAACTTTCAAATAAGTTGTTACTTTTACCAAGTAATTTGCTTTTGCTTCCGTTAACTGATCTTGTGTTTGCTGCAGTAACGCTTGCGCTTCCAGCAAATCCGAAATTGTGCTTAAACCATTTCTATAGCTGTCCTCATTCACCTTAAAGTTTTCCTCAGCTTGGGCTTTCGATTCTTTACTCAACAAATATTGTTTGTATGCATCGTTTAAATCCTGCCAGGCTTTTTCAATTTGCAAAAGAAGCAACTCAGAATTATCCTTAAAATTATTCTCAGCAATTTCCTCTTTAATGCTTCTTTCCTGAAGTTCGTGCGAGCCGCCCCACCATCCGGAAATTGGAACCGAAACAGTACCGAACACCATTCCTAAAGTTCTTTCTTTGCTTTCGTCAAGTTTCATATACATTTCGCTTACGCCGATACCTGCCTGCGGAAGATATTCGCCGCGTTTCATTTTCGTTTGAAGGTTTTCTGCTTCAACAGATTTTTCAAACAATGCATATTCGACTCTCTTTTTCAAAGCTTCGTTTTTATCAACGTAATAACTTTGCGGTAAATCATTAATCTTCAATTCATCTTTTAATGTTAATGTTGAATCATAAGGTATTCCGATATACTGGCAGAAAGCCATTGCTGCAAGCTTTCTTCCGTTTTCTAATTTCGATTTGTTCAGAAGAATTTCACTCAGTTTTAGTTTTACTTTTAGAACATCGTTCTTCATGGCAAGACCGGATTTATATGCATCTTCTACCTGCCGTAAAAGCCGGTTGAGCAGTTCTTCATAATTATTGATTGTTTTGGATTTTTCTTCAAGCGAAACAATCTGCCAATATTGTTCTTCGGTTTTTAAAAGTATTTCGTCTTCTGTTATCTTATCTTTATACTCGGATACTTCTTCTCCCAAAGCAGCAAGTTTATTTCCATAAAATATTCTTCCGCCGGCGAATATCGGCTGAACTATATTCACAAATCCTATAGTTCCCTTTTTCAGAAATCCCATTGCGCCGCCCTGGGTCTCAATTTCCATTAAATTTTTCTGAGCGCTCCACATCAATCCGCCGGCGCTTATGCTTGGGAAGTAATTTGTAAATGCTGACTTTCTAATCTGCTGTGAAGCTTCAATTTCTAATTTGCTGTTTTTACTTTTTGCATTATTCTGCAAGGCGAGTTGTTTGCTCTCTTTGAGCGTTAAAACTCTTTGTGCAAATATCTGGTTGCTGCTTAACAGCGGATTAGAAAGTCAGCATT
>JAJYOQ010000376.1 GCA_021796135.1 Bacteroidota bacterium | reverse complement strand
TCATTCAATTCCCTCATAAATATTATGAAACCGGCATAAGTGAAATTGATACTAAAAGCGGTCTCATAAAAATCTTTGACCGTGAAAAAACAATCTGCGATCTTTTCCGTTACATAAATAAGATTGGCGAAGATATCGCCATAGAAACTCTTAAAAGAATATCTAAGAAATCACAAATCAAGAAATATCCAGAAACTGTTTGAGTATGCTGAGATTTGTGGAGTTAAAAAGAAAATTGAACCAATGACCAAAGCTATACTTTCATGAGAGTGAAGTATTAATCTTTGATCAAGAAAGCAATTTCTTCAGTAATTTAGGAAGCTCATTGATATAATTGTTAAAAGTATTATACATTTTTCATTTCTTGATAAAAATTATTGAATATTTATCTTCTAATCCCATCCGTTTTGAGGTCTCTACCGTTTACGGGCAAAATCCCCAAAAATAATTTATGGTGTTTATATCCTAAATTTGCTATCTTTTAACTAAAGTTTGCCTAACCTGAGTTAATAGATTTAAGAGAATGCATGGATAAGTTAATTGATAATGTTTCAACGCTTAATCCAGCCACGCTTGGTAATAATACCGCAGGACAAAATTACTTAAATTATTTTATGGTTAACGGTTTAGTGCAGCATGATATCTATCATGCAGACGAATAGTTTTGCTTAAGAAAATCTAAAAATAAAATTTAGGAGAATAGGAATGGATCTTAGTAAGAAAAATGAAAACTTCGGACGTAATAGTCTGTACCTTATCTCCGCTTTCGCTTTCTTTGAGCTGCTAATTCATCTATATACAAACGCATTTGCGAGCTACGGATATTTCCGCGATGAACTATACTATATCGCGTGCAGCAACCATTTAGCAGCAGGCTACGTTGACCAGCCTCCGCTTTCAAGTTACTTACTATTCATAAGCATTAAATTTTTCGGCGATTCAATCTTTGCCTTGCGGCTTTTTCCTGCTATTGCTTCCTCATTTACCATTTTTATAACAGGCTTAATGGTACGCAAACTTAACGGAGGATATTTTGCAATTACCGCCGCTTGTATCTCGCTTGCACTTGCACCGCAGTTTCTAGGTACAAATACAGTTTATTCAATGAATACCTTTGATTGGCTGTTCTGGTCTCTTGCTGCATACTTAGTAATATTAATTGTTCGCTCAGGTAACTCAGTCGGATCGAAAGCAACAAAAAAACTATGGATCTGGCTCGGATTGGTTTTAGGACTTGGACTTCTAAATAAAATTGATCTTCTCTGGTTCGGCGCCGGTTTGTTTGTTGGTCTTATTCTTACCCCGCAAAGAAAGTATTTTAAAACTTTACAGCCCTATTTCGCTGGAATAATCGCTTTAGTTTTGTTTATGCCTTACGTTGTCTGGAATATTACCCATAATTTTGCAACCCTTGAATTCATGCACCGTGCGGCAACAATAAAATATTCCTCACAGAATCCGCTTACTTTTATTTCTGACATACTGCTTGTAATGAATCCGCTAACTATACCAGTCTGGATTGCCGGAATTTATTTTCTGTTTTTCAATAAAGATGGAAAAACATATAAACTCATTGGTTATATTTTCCTTGTTTCGTTTTTGATATTGATAATAAATTGGCATTCGAAAGTTGAGTACATTGCACCGGCATTCCCGATGCTATTTGCTGCCGGCGGGGTTATGCTTGAAAAACTTGCCGTTCGTAAAAGCTTTGCCTGGATTCAGTATACACTTCCTGCAATGATTGTTTTAGTGGGACTGATTCTTATGCCCTTAGCGCTTCCTATTCTTCCTATAGAAACATTTATAAACTATTCTCGTACTTTGGGTATGGCTCCGTCAACTAGCGAAGCACAACAATTGGAAAGTCTCCCTCAGTTTTATGCAGACATGTTTGGTTGGAAAAATATGGCTGACTCTGTTTCAAAAGTGTATCTAACTTTATCGCCCGCAGAAAGAAAGAAGACCGTTATATTTGCACAGAATTACGGTGAAGCCGGGGCAATTGATTTTTTCAGAAAAGATTTTCCGCTGCCGAGAGTAATTTGCGGACATAATAATTACTGGTACTGGGGCCCGGGCGATACAACCTTTACAACTTTAATTGTTATCGGCGGCTCTAAGGAAGACCATTTAAAAACTTGCGCTTCGGTAAAGCAGGTAGGTACAGTTCAAAGCAAGTATGCTATCCCGTATGAAAATAATTTGCCAATATTTATTTGTAAGGATTTGAAATTCCCCGTTTTTGTTATTTGGCCGCTAGTAAGATTTTTTATATAGATACATTTTAGAAATTGAATCCAGAATGATGGAATTTTAGCAATTCATATTTATCTATTAAATTTCATCTTTAACTAAGAAATTTGCTTTCCTTTAACTATTCCGGGACTTAGTCAAAAAGACATACTACTTTACGTCCCTAAAAATTTCTTATTATAATGGTTCTAAATCAAGGTAAAACCATTATATTTACCTTGTAAAAGAACCAATGCAAAACAAATGGATGCTATTGTAAAAATATTTAGAGCAAATAACGGCTATGCACGTATGAGCGAACTTAAAAACGCTCATATTCATACCCGTAATATTGCCCGTGCTGTAAATGAAGGTACAATTGAAAAAGTCAAACCCGGTCTTTACAAACTTGTAGATTATCCCTGGGATGAGCACGGCAGCTTTGCAGACGTATGCAATTCAAATAAGAAAGCAGTCATTTGCCTTCTTTCTGCGGCGGACTACCACCAACTTACAACCTTTAATCCAACGGAAATTTATGTTGCGGTTCCGAACAACACGGATAAATTTGTTCTTCAGTATCCGCCTATAAAAGTTTATTACTTCGGTGATAATTATTATGAACCCGGTATTGAAACACTCAAAACAAAAAGCGGGACAGTAAGAATCTATAATAAAGAAAAAACAATAGGCGACCTCTTTCGTTACATGAACAAGCTTGGTGAAGATATAGCCGTCGAATCTCTAAAAGAATACCTGAAGAACCGTAAAGGCAGAAACATATCTAGGCTTCTTGAGTATTCTGAAATCTGTGGCGTTAAGAAAAAAATTGAACCTATGGTAAAGGCTATCTTGTCATGAAGCAGAAAAAAGAACTTAAAAACATTTCTGCTTCCGTTAAAGAAAGGCTAAGAAATATTTCCGTACAATCCGGTAAGGAATTTCAAAGCATCTTGCGCCAGTACATTCAGGAGCGTTTTCTCTTTCGTCTATCAAAGTCAATATACTCAAACAATCTAATTCTAAAAGGTGCACTGCTTTTTGTTGCGCATGATATTAGCCGCTCTCGTCCCACAAAAGATATAGACTTCCTTGGATCATCTTTGACAAATGAGAAAGATGAGATAGCCGGAATTATAGCAGAGATTCTAAATATTAATTATGAAGACGGCTTGCGTTTCGATGCAGCTCATATTGATTCCGAAAATATTGTAGAGGACGGAGATTATCACGGTGTCAGGATTAAGTTCAATGCTTATCTCGAAAACTCTAAAGAAAGAGTTCAATTGGATATTGGCTTCGGTGATAAAATTACCGGCGGTCCTATTGAGATTGATTTCCCAGTATTGCTCGATTTTCCTGCTCCACGGTTAAAAGTATATTCTGTCGAAAGTGCAATCGCAGAAAAGTTTGAAGCTATCGTTTCACTTCAACTTGAAACAAGCCGTATGAAAGATTTTTATGATATTCTCTTCTTTGCTGGAAATTATCAATTCAAAAAAGATTTACTTAAACAGGCTATTATAACAACCTTTGAACATCGCGCTACCGATATTAAACTTCGTAAAGAAATTTACACAGATAGTTTTAAGGCTAATCCTCAAAAGCAAACTCAGTGGTTCTCTTTTCTTGAAAGGAATAAGCTAACGGCAGAAAATAATTTTGCTAAAGTTGTAGGTAAAATTAATTCATTCATCGAACCGGTCTTTTTTGATAATAAATCATCATGGGATCCTATAAAATTTATTTGGGAATAATTAATATTCTGTTCCATAATTTAAATCGCTAATCTAATTCCCAGTAGCATTTCTTTTTGTCGCTGGTTTAAAGTTTAATATAAAAACATCAAGAGTTACATTTGCAACCCTCAGCGTAATTATTGTTACATTAAATTTTGTCTTATTTTCTCAATTCTTATAAAAAATTCATTGGCATATTCCTTGCGAATAATAAATCAATTCCAAATGATTAAATAATATAAAATTATAATTTATTTTGAAACAAACATCAAATATGTATTCTTTCTTATTTCTTACTTTGATTAGACTTAACGAATCGCTATTTTCATAAAAGGGTTTAATAATTGTTTACAATAGTGCCGACAAGTAATTTTAAATTTCTCGAAAATAAACTACCTGAGCTTGCTGCTCTCGGAAATCTCGCTGAAGACTATGTTTATGCAGATCCTTCAAGTGCTGCGGTTAAGCTTCGCTCTTTTGCGGAAAAGTATGTTGATATTATTTATACAATTCTAAATCTCCCTGCTGATTTTGAAGAAAAAACTCTCTATAACCAGATTAACACCGTTACTTTTAAAACCTCCGTCCCTCTTCCAATTATAAATCTTCTTCATTCGTATAAAAAATAACAGGGC
>JAJYOQ010000375.1 GCA_021796135.1 Bacteroidota bacterium | reverse complement strand
TTATAGAATTTAGCACATCACTTGCCTTATAAGGTTTTATCAGGTAATCATCGGCTCCCATGTCCATACCTTGCCTCATACTTTTTAACTCAGCTTTTGCGGTAAGAAAGATAAAAGGTATTGATTTGAGAGAAACGTTGTTGAGAAATTCTTTCAATACATCGTACCCATCGAGTCCAGGCATCATAATATCGCAGATTACAAGATCGGGAATTTCCATTTGGGCAATACTTAGTCCATCAAATCCATTTCCGGCTTTAAGCACATGAAACCCGTTTTCGGTTAATAAGGCAACAAGATTTGCAAGAATATTTTCGTCATCTTCTATTACTAATATTTTCTTGTCCATATTTTATCCTTTCGGGATCATTACTTTAAACGTAGTACCCAAACCGGGTACAGAAGAAAAACTTATTTCGCCCTTATGAAGATCAACAGAATGTTTCACGATGGATAAGCCCAATCCAGTTCCCGGTATTTTTAAACTGTTGCTACACCTGTGGAATGGATTGAATAAATATTTTTTGTCTTTGATGGGGATCCCGATACCTTAGTCGGAAATAACAAAATCTATAAATCTTTCATTTGATGAGACATTAAATTCGATTTTCCCTCCTCCCGGAGAATATTTATAAGCATTAGACAATAAGTTGACTAAAATAAAACGAAGTAATTGAGAATCAATATTAAATATTTTTTGCATAGAGGTATAATTAAAAATAAAATAATGATCTTTTCTTGATTTCAATCCGAGTTCTTCGATAATACCGGAACAAAATTTATAAAGGTCTAATAATTCCGGATTAAATTCTAGCTTGCCGCTATCAGCGTGGCTTAAAGTTAAAACATCATCCAGAAGCCTCGTTAAATATTCTACGGAGTTCATAATTCTCTCAATTTGCTCATTTAATTTTTCTTCGCTCCATTTATTCTTGTACATTTGTATTAATTCTACTGAACCTAAAATTGAAGTTAGTGGAGTCCTGAATTCGTGAGAAGTAATAGAAACAAATCTCGTCTTAAGCTCGCTTAGCTCTTTCTCCTTATCGAGTGATTGCTGTAGAAGCAATTCATATTCTTTTTCTTTTCTTATTTCTTCTCGCAGATTCATATTGGCTTCATCAAGTTGTTCAGTTCTTAGCTTGACAAGGATCTCTAAGCCTTCCCTATATTCACGTAGTTCCTCTTCTATTTTAACCTTTTGGGTTATATCTTCTTTTATTTGTACAAAATGAGTTATATCTCCGTTTGAATTTCTGGTGGGACTTATAATTGAGGATTCCCAAATCAACTCGCCGTTTTTATTTTTATTATGAAAAATTCCATTCCAGACATTACCTGCTAATAATGTGTTCCATAATTTATTATACTCATCTTGCGATGTATAGCCGGATTTAAGAATGCGGGGATTTTTACCTAATACTTCATCATAATGATATCCTGTGGTCATTAAAAAGAAAGGATTCACATACTCGATATTACCTTCCAAATCAGTAATGACTACCGAAACGGGAATCTGTTCAATTGCTTTGGAAAGTTTTCGAATCTCTTCTTCGTTTTTTTTCCTTTCGGTAATATCTATTTGGAGGCCTATCATTCTCTTGGCATCCCCGTTCCGTTTATATTCAATCGTGCGTCCAATGCTGTTAATCCACCTGAATGAACCATCTGCATGCCTGAACCGGTATTCTATATCAAATTCATTTTTCTTTTTATTTTTTATTACAAATTCCTTGTCTGCGGGATGGATTTTATCATTCCAACCATTTTTTAGTTGTACGTTTTTTTCGGGATCGTAACCGAGCATTTTGAAATACGTTGGGTTAGTATACAAAATATCATTTTCGATATCCCAATCCCAAAGGCCTATATTTGTGGCTTCAAGTGCAAGAGTTAACCTTTGCTCGTTGTCGCGTAATAATTTCTCAACTTTTTTACGGTCTGTAATATCCTCGCCGGAAAATAATATCCCCGTTATTCCTGAATCATCGCTTCTTATAACAGAATTATGAAACGCAAGCATTTTGTGAATTCCCGATTTACAGACTACTTCATTTTCAAAATATTCAAGAGTTTCGGTTTCACCGTTGAGCATCTTATTAAATACACTTCTGACCTTTTCCCCTAATTCTTTTTGAATGACCAAGTCAAACCAATTTTTGCCTAAGATTTCATCTGCGGAATATTCCAAAATTTCTGAACCTTTTTTGTTCATTAATGAAATATCTCCGTTTATATCTAGTTGGGCTAGCATTACTCCGGCTACTTCAAAATATAACTTTGCCTGGTTACGCTCTTTTATAATTTGAGATTCTGCTTTTTTGAGATCAGTTATGTCAAAAATGGTTCCTTCAATAAATCTAGGTGTACCATCAGACTTTTTTACAATTCTAACATTTTCCAAAGTCCACATCATACTGCCGTCGACTCGTCTACGTTGGCATTCAAAGTTTAATAATTGTCCGTTTTTCGACAACAATTCCAAATATTTTTCCCGGTCTTTCGGCGAAGGATAAAAATCCGCAGCCAATTGATGCAATCCCTCTTCTTTCGTTTTAAATCCAAAGATCTTTGCAAATGCAGGATTGCAATCAAGAACCTCACCATTAATAGAATTTCTAAAAACTCCGGCTAAATTATTTTCGAATAATTCACGATACTTTGTCTCACTCTCCTTCAATTCAACCTCAGCATTTTTCTTTCCTGTAATATTTGTGAAAGAGGTAACTACAGCAACAGGGTTATTTTGATTATCTTTAAATAATGGCTCAGAATTTATTGAAATCCAGACTAATGCCCCATTCGGCTTATGCACGCCCATAATTACATTACTTTCCGGTTTTCCAGTTTGAAGTGTTAACATGGAAGGATGTAATTCACCAGGGAATGGCGATCCGTCTTCATGAATTGCTCTCCAACTTACATCTATTGATTTTTTTTCAAAAATTTTATCATTGGAGAGGCCTAATATTTCTTGTGCGCTTTTGTTCGCTTTTACTATGGTTCCGTTTGAAGAATGAATGACAATTCCCTCATGTAAAGAAGATATTACTGAACGATGATGTTCCTCGCTTTCCTTTAAAGCATTTTCAGTCATTTTCCTTTGAGTTATATCCTCCACGAAACCTTCGATGTACTCAGGATCGTTTTTATCTCCTTTAACTACTCTCATATTCAAATTAGCAATGAAGGTATCACCGTTTAATCGCTTTAAAATAACCTCACTATGAACAAACTTTTTAGACTCGATAGCCTCACGGACAATTTTATTTCGCAATTCTGCTTGCATATATAATTTTTCCGCTGCATTAATATTAGCCGACATCATGTCTTCTGGTCGCTTATATCCGAATAATTCTGCAAGCATTGGATTGACAAGAAGTATGCGTCCTTCAAGAGTAGAATGAAAAATTCCTATAGGTGCATTCTCAAAAATCCCGATGTATTTTTGTTCTGAATTACGTATCAATTCTTCGCACCTACAGAGATTCTGTTTCAATTTTTCCTGTTCAATATTTTTTGAATTAAGAATTCTTTTAACTAATAGATAGAGGAAGATGGAGGGAAGAACCACAAATAACCAATCCTGAAGTGTTTTTATCATCCATTTACTTCCGGATATATAAAGGATATGATTTACCACATAATCTGAGAAAAGGATCAATGATATTCCGAAAATCAGATATAAAAAATTTATTTCCAAAGCTTTATATAGCCCGGCTTTAGTAATATTTTTTTTAATAAAACCTCTCATGCATATTATATATTTTATAAATATCTAATAAAAAAATCCCTATAAGGTTAAATTAGACTACTTAAATAAATAATTATGATTTTAATATTTTGTTTAAAGGTAACTGATATGTGTCAATAGATTAATGGATTCATCGAATTCCTTTCTCCTATTCCCCATTTAAATCAAAATTATATTAGAATTGATATATATAAAGTTAAAAATATTTTAAAAAAGAAAAAAGGCGGATACATTTGAAAAATATTTTAGGATTTAGACTATGGAATTAACTTTAACCGGCTTCTTAATTAATCAATGTAGTAAAGCAAGCAGAGTCAAGTGTAAATTGAGCCTTTCCGTTGCTAACTCTAACAGATTTAATTTTATCCATGCCATGATGCTCATCAGTTATATACATGTTTAATGCCTTCACATTACCGGGAAGACCGGTTAATGTAACCTCCCGTTTGGCACCGTTATTTACGATATGCACAGTATAAATTCCATCCTTAATATCTCCGTATGCGACACAACTGATATTTGGGCGGTCGCATTTAATAGGCAGATTAAACGAACCACCTGGAGTTAAGCCCAGTTGCTTTAAGTTCCAAAACCGTTGAGTTGATTTTAGAGGCCCGGGAGTACCGTAAATACCGCCGCCGGTTAAAACCGAATAATCGGAAGTTAATTGCCGCTGCAAGACTGGAGACGGTGATTATTCCGCCTCAATGCTAGCTTGAGAAAGGAATAGGTAAGAATTGAGAGAGAAATCCCCATTAAGACCGGTAGGGCAACAAACATATTCTTAGTGCCCGGAACAGGACTCGAACCTGCATGCCGTTGCCAGCATTAGACCCTGAACCTAACGTGTCTACCAATTCCACCATCC
>JAJYOQ010000374.1 GCA_021796135.1 Bacteroidota bacterium | reverse complement strand
TGAATAGGTCTTATTTTGCTCCGTAATATCTCATTTTATATCTATAATTATGTTGAATCAATTATTTTAAAATAAGTAAATACTTCAATGCAAGTATTTTTTTTCTGTTTAATATTTATATCTTGCGTATTAGACTTGCACCGCCGTTATTTAAGCAAGCATATTACATGGTTATACATCTAACAAAATAAGACCTATTCAACAAATTATGCATTTCACAATGCGAGTAGAATCGGTCAGAATAATGCGTATCTTTATTTTAGCAAAGTTAAATAAATTTTCTCTTTAAAGCATTAAAAGGTGAGTTTGTTTTTGGATATAGCTTCATGATTTTTCCTTAATTAAATTTTTAATATCATCTGCAATTACAAATAAGTCTAAGTTTTTTCTTCAAGTCGAAGGAGGCGTAGGCAAAACCTGTTTGGCGGTAGGAAAGCTTTCCAGCCGAAAAGTTGAGTGAAGTTATACTTTTCACATTCCTTGGCGTAACCGATGGGGCGGATGCGTCGGCCTTTGATAATATTTAACATAAATATTATTTGTAATACTTACAAGGTACCGCGTCTTCGGGTTTGCTTTATACAATAAAAGGATAAAATAAAAATGCCGTTCAGAGGGTAACCGGAGGGGGGAGTAGTGGGAAATTCCTAAACCTTCTATTATGCAGATTGGTTTTATATCGAAGTTATTAGAGGTATCCTACATTAGGCATATTGATGAACATACTCATTGAGTCTAATTTCAAGTTCGAGTAGATCTTCTTTTATTTTCTGTCGGGATTTCTCGGTTTCTTCTAAGATTTCGGGTATTATCTTCTTATAATAGTTGATTCCATCCTTCAAATTAGTTTGGAATGTATTTATAAATTCCTCAGCTTGTGTTGAAAGAGGATTCAAATTATCATCTATCTTTTTCACCAAAAAATTTATGTACAAGCTTAGTTCTTTTATAAACATGTTTGGTCTATTGGGGTTGGTTATAAGGTTTATTCTTCCGTAAATATGATCAACCATTTCATTTAAAGTTGCAACCTTTGAATAATATGCAAGATTCGGTCCGGGGCAGACAGAGACAGCCATACTAATTTTTGGGGTATCAATATTATTTACTTTTAGAGCTGAAGCTGCAAGCCCAACACAAAGACAAACTTTTTCTGTGGTTTTATCTAGCTCTTTTTGAAAATCATCAAGGTTGTTAGCATTTGACTTTAAATCAGTTGTCTTTTTATTTACATATGAGATAGACGCTGTACAAGCGGGTTTTTCCGAATACTCTTTATTAGAGACAAGAAATTTTTTAATGCACGGCGCTCCAGGTTTACCGTCTTTTATTCTATCTGCTTTTTCAATTTCTTTGCTGCTTGTTCTAAGATTACTAAAAGGGACGCCAAGGGGGGAAACATCGCTTAAATATATATCATCTTCTCCAGCTTCGCAAAGCCGTTGTAAAGTTTCCTCATCTACATTCATTACTTCCGGAACCAGAAGGAACGGGCTGCCCCAGCCAACAGATTTGACCCCGTATTCTCTTATAAGAAAATTCTGTTCGCTTGCTTTGCCTACTCCGCCCTGTACTGTTATATCGAAATCGAGCTGCGAATCGTCGAATGAGATATCTTTTTTTAATAATGACTTCTTAAGCAATTCGCGCAGTGATACAAGTAATTCATTCTTCTTATTTTTAAATTCGTCAAGTATGGGACCTAATAGAAATCCCTCGGTTGCAAATGCGTGTCCGCCGCAATTTAATCCGGATTCAATCCTATATTCCGAAACCCACAATCCTTTGTTTGCTAAAAACTTTCCCTGAATTAGAGCTGACCGGAAATCACTCACTTTTATTATAATCTTCTTTTTAAAACTACCATCATTCTTTGGGAAAAAATCTTTGAAGGTTCCCAGGTAGCTGAATAAACGTGTATTTATTCCGGCGGAAAAAACAATAGAGCTTTCCAGGTCGCTGTTGGCATATCCTCTTAGAGCAGCATGTGCATCGTTGTATTCTACCGGGAGTTGAATGCCTTGCATATCATAATTAGCCTTGTCCAGTTTAGTCATTATATTTACATCTATCGAACCCGGCTTAAGATTTTCCCGCAGCCACTTCTGCAGCGAAAGCATGATGTTAGTATCTTTGGTTGCGAGCATTTCTTTGTACTTAATCTTTAACATTGAAATATCAGGAAGCATTTCAAAGTATTTACTTATTTCGCTGCCATGTTCAAATACAGAATGTTTTAATATTTGAAATTGTTCTTTAGCAAGCCGGTTTATCAAATTTAAGTAAGCAGTGATTCTTTTGGCTCTTGAATCCTTTTCTTTATCGCTGATGTCTGAATAAGGTATGTCGTTTTTTTCAGTATAATGCTTGCGTAATTTTTCCATCAACGTATCGTCCGCTAAAGACATAACAGATGAAATACCATACTTGGATACCTTAATAGGTGTGTCAATAGAAAATCCGGTTCCCAATACGGGTATGTGAAAATCATGAAGATCAGAAATACTCATTATAGAATTTCCCTAAAATTAAAAATTGATTAAGCGGGGTAAATTTTACTTATTGAGAATATATGACACTCAAGAATATTTGGTAAAACATCCGGCTGGTCTAATTACCATCCAAGTAAGAATGGAAAAGCAAAAATCTAATTTAATAGTCACAGTCTATAAATTAGTTTTAGCTAATTAATTATACGTATACGTAATATAAAAAATTACTTGCATAAAAGTATGAAAATATTTTGTAATATCTTAGGCAAATAATTTTATTATTTTTAATACGATTTGGATGTAAAAAAGAGTAGCGCCTCTTACTAAACTTCACTCCCAACTATAACGTTCATCACATTCCATTTTATACTTCTTCCAAAATTATCTGTGTTCATGCTTAAATGTTTCCTTTTGTAATGCTCGTTCTGATTCTCGATATAAGCGATTACTGTCCCATGAGCTATTACGCCATTTCACGGCTGGTTAATTTGATTAACGTTTTTTTCTATCATAGGGCTTCACTCTATGTTGTGGTATAAAGTCCCTTCAGGGCTTTTAAGTAAAAATAGAGGTTAAGTGTGATATCTGTGCAAGATAAGGTTATTAGAATGCTTGTTGATACGCATTCAGAGTGTATTCACAGTGCATTCAGAGTGCATTCATAATGTTTTTGGGGCTAGTTTTGATTTGCTTTCCCTTTTCGAATTGTTTTGGATGAATAAAAAGGTATAAGCTAGCAGCATTTTCAGATTCAGAGCAAAAGAATTAAAACTTGCTTATGGCAAGGATATTAAATTGAGGTAAGGAAAGCAAGAAAGAAAAACTATAAAATTGATATGTCAAGACGACCACCAACTTTTATTTAGGTAATAAAAACCGTTGAAACGGTTAATAATTAAGGGTTTATGATAAGCAACCCACGACTTTAGAGGCTGTGTGAAAATTATTTGTCAAGTGAGACAAAATTAATATGAAAGCTGGAAAGAAAATAATAATTTTGTGGAGAGAAATTTTGGTAGTAAGAGATGAAATATATACAACCAGCAGATAGACAACAATATCATTTAATGAGCAGCCTGGATGATTTAGTAGCGGCAGATCATCCGGTAAGAATAATAGATAAGATAGTAGACTCAATAGTATTAAGTGAGAAGGATAGATTTGAGCCGGAAAGAGAGAATGAATCCGGCAGAGCAGTCTACCAAGTAGGCAGACCGGCATTTCATGCATCAACCCATCTAAAGTTGTACTTGTATGGATATTTTAATGGTATAAGCAGTTCAAGGAAGTTAGAGGTAGAGACCTATAGGAATAAAGAAGTAATCTGGCTGCTTGGAAACTTAAGACCTGAGCATTGGACGATATCGAACTACCGGAAAGAAAAAGGGGAAGATATTCAGATATATGTATCTCAAGAGAAGACAAGCCGGGACAAAGAAGAAATTAAGTTTAAGTACAATGAAGAAACAGATGAATACGAATGTTCAGAAGGGAAAAGATTAGTATTACTATCAAGGAATAAAAAGAAGAGAAAATCACTTGCCAATGTATATCGTGGTATTCAGTGCGATGGATACCCAATGCGAAGTCGATGCACAAGTTCAAAAAGGGGAAGAATAATACATAGATACATAAATCAGAAGTGGCGCGATGAATACAAAGCAAAGATGCTCAGTAAATTTGGGAAACAAAAGACAGCCATAAGGAAGACAATAGTAGAGCATTCATTTGGGACGATAAAATATCTTATGGGAAAGATACCATTGCTGTTAAGGGGTATAGAGAAAGTAAAAACAGAGGTAAACATTTATACAACTGTCTATAATCTGAAACGATTAGTTAACACCAAGAGATTTGATGATTTGTTAATGCAAATAGAGAATTACAAGTGGAAAACGGCATAAAATACCGTTCTTTTTGTCCAGACTAAGAGGCAATGAATAAACGAACAAATGAACTTTATGGATAATAAAATCCAATATACAAGACAACCGAAAAATTACTTCTCTTGCTATGAAATTTTCACACAGCCTCTAGAAAAGGTGGACATCAAAGGAAATTCTTATTGCAAAAAATGCGCTTCAAAAGTGGAGGGGTATAAATCCCTTTATTTTTGATATTATAAAGTCGTCAAAGA
>JAJYOQ010000373.1 GCA_021796135.1 Bacteroidota bacterium | reverse complement strand
CTTTCTTCCACTACGACAAGTCGTTCCAGTTCTTCCAGAGATTTCCCCTTTGTTTCTGGCATTATCTTCAATACAAAGAAGAAGAACGGTATCATTAGTATTGCGAAAAACATGAAGACGTCTCCGCCTCCGAAGGTTGCTAAGGCAACCGGAAACACTAACCCTATAATAGCATTAACTATCCAGTCCACAAATGACCCCAGCGCCTGTCCTTTCGATCTAACTCTATTCGGGAAAATCTCAGACAAGAACACCCAAATGACAGCCCCCTGAGAAAATGCGAAGAACGCCACAAAACCAATGATAGAGGCAACCATTGCCCAGTCACCTACAAGGCTTTGATTATAATAATGGATAGCAGCACCGGCAAGTGATATGAACATCCCGACAGCACCAATCAGGAGCAACGGTCTACGTCCAAATTTATCAATGAAGAACATTGCAAGGATAGTAAATATTAAATTTGTAACACCGACTGCTATGGCTTGTAGCATTGCCATACCGGTGCTTGCACCGGCTTTTTCAAATATCATAGGAGCATAATACATTATTACATTTATTCCAGATAATTGACTGAAGAAAGCAAGCAATACTGCGCACCAAATTACAAAACTATATTTTTTTTGCATTAGTTTTGTTGTGCCGTGTTCTTCTTTCAGTGACTCAACTACTTCATTTAGCTCGGAGTCTATATTCTCGGCACCAATTTGTTCAAAAATCGATCTTGCATTATCGGTCCGGTTCATTTTAACAAGCCAGCGTGGACTTTCGGGAACTACAAACATGAGAATAAAGAAGGCGGCAGAGGGAATAGCCATAACTCCAAACATCCAGCGCCAATTATCCGATCCCATACCTACGAGCAGATAATTAGAGAAGAAAGCTACAAGAATTCCAAGGACAATGTTAAATTGAGTTACAGCAACAAGTCTTCCCCGCATTCTTCCGGGAGCAATTTCGGCAATATACATCGGTGCAATTACCGATGCGGCTCCAATTGCAACTCCACCTAAAAACCTGAATACCAAAAGAGTATACCAACCGGTAGCAAGAGCACTGCCTATGGCAGAAACAAAATATGCACTTGCAGTTATCAAAAGCATAGCTCGCCTTCCCCATAAATCACTCGGTTTGCCTATTATAATTGAACCAAGAACGGTACCCCAAAGAGCCATAGATACCGTAATACCCAGGGTAGCATCAGTTAGACTGAAATACTGTGTAATGAATTTGGTTGTTCCCGAAATAACTGCGGTATCAAATCCAAAAAGAAAACTACCGAGGGCAGATACAACCGTAGCAAACAAAAGCTTTCTATTCACTGTATATTTACTCCTAATCTTATAAGATTTATAACTATTAATTTTCTATGATTAAAAATCTTCGATGGTTTTTCCGAAAGCAATCGTATATGGTCTTTCAAATTAAATACGAATTTACCTAAGTGAAATTAATTTTTTCTAATTCTAGAAGATTTACTAACGTCACCAAGTAAAGTGAATTCTTTGGATAGATTGCCAACCGTTACCACAAAATTGCCCGGTTCGATAATTCTTTTATTATCTCTCCCGATAAATGACATCTGCTCGGGTTTAATTACAAATTTAACCACTTGCACCTGACCGGGCTGAAGAAGTAGTTTATTAAATCCTTTCAATTGCATTACGGGCCTGGTAACAGATGCGTACAAATCCCGCAAATAAAGTTCAACTACTTCTTTGCCGGGAACCGTTCCGCTATTAGTAACCTTTACCGATACGATAATACTATCGTCTTTTTTTATCGTTTCCTTATTAAGTTTTAAATCGCTATAGGTAAATTTTGTATAGCTTAATCCGTAGCCGAAATTCCATTGAGGATTATAAGTGTTTCCGCCTTCAATCTCAGCAGGAATGTAATCATAATGATAAATTGCGCCAGTATATCGTGGATATGTTATAGGAAGTTTTGCGCTGGGATTTACGTCGCCAAAAATTATGTTTGCCAATGCCTTTCCGCCTTCCATGCCAGGAAGAAAAGCAATTAAAATGGCATTCGAACCGGGCACAATTTTATTTATGATGCGCGGTCTTCCTTCCAACATAATCAAAACAATCGGTTTGCCCGTAGGAATAAGAGCCTTTGTCAGTTTAATTTGAGCCTCATCCAACGTGAGGTGGTTAATGTTACCGGGAGTTTCAGCGTAGGTGTTTTCACCAAGGCAAAGAATAACAGCATCAACGTTTTTAGCCGCTTTAACCGCAGAGTCAACATCAATTAAAGAGTCTATTGAGCAGCCTGGTAAATATGTAACGTTTCCTTTTCCAATTTTATCTTGAATAGCCTCAAGGGGAGTCAATTCATTCTTAGGATTAAGCGATTCAACATCACCCTGCCAGGTAATAGTCCACCCTCCGTTTAAGGTTGATAATTTATCTGCGGTTGGACCTGTAACCAACACTTTGCTATTCTTAGATAACGGAAGAATGTTATTTTCATTTTTAACCAGAGTAATAGATTCCTCTGCAGCTTCAAGATTAATAGCCCTTGAGGAGTCCGATGCAAATTGTTTTTTAAGGTTTTTATCAGGATAAGGATTGTTAAACAAACCCAGCATAAACTTCACTTTTAAGATTCTACTTACGGCTTGATTTATTCTAGAGATAGGCACTTTTCCTTCTTTAACAAGTTTCAGAAGTAAATCGTAAAAGCTAAAATCCGAGGGCACCATGCTCATGTCGATGCCTGCCATAACAGCCATTTTAACCGCTTCCTCGGGAGAAGACGCCACTCTGTACTTGGTATAAAGATGTTCAATATCGCCCCAATCTGAAACTACGAAGCCCTTAAACTTCATTTCATTGCGTAACACTTTAGTTAACAAATTATAATTCGAATTGCCAGGGATGCCGTTTACTTCTGAGGAGTTTACCATTACTGTAGCAGCGCCAGCTTGAACTCCTGCTTTGAACGGAGGCAAAAAGTACTCTTGCATCATTCTGTCCGGAATCCATGCGGGAGTTCTGTCCTTGCCGTCTACAGGGAAACTATAACCGGCATAATGTTTTAAGCATGTAGCAACTTTATTAGGAGCACCGATGTTGTTTCCCTGGGCACCTACAATATAACTTTTTCCCATTTGGCTGGCGAGATAAACATCTTCTCCGAATGTCTCGTATATTCGCGACCAAAGCGGCTGTCTTCCTAAATCCATTCCGGGATAAAAAATCCATGGTATGCCGCTAGCCCTTACTTCGAGTGCAGTAATTTTTCCTTCCTTCTTAACTAGTTCGGGATTGAAAGTTGCTGCCATATTAATGGCTTGCGGAAACAAAGTAGCGCCTATAGTATATGAAGCGCCGTGGATAGCATCAATTCCGTATATAATAGGAATCTTCAACCTCGTTTGATTAATTGCAATGTCTTGAATAGTAGTAATCAGTTTATTCCAATCTTCAACAGATAGTGAGGAATCATAGACATTAAGGATTGAGCCGATGTGATATTTAACAATAGCTTCTTCAAGCTTTTTCATGTCAAGCGAACCTTTATCAGGGCCTTGTGTTACTGAGACAGCCTGAATAGTTAGCTGAGTCATTTGTCCTATTTTTTCTTCAAGGCTCATTTTAGATAAGATATTCTTAACTTTTTCATTAAGTGAATGCTTACTATTTTTTGCTGCTTCAGACCGGATTGAAGAAGCTGATAGAAAAAAAAATACTATAAAAAAGAGCATAACGATATGCTTCATAGATTTATCCTGTGGTAGACAATTAAAAAATTCTTTTTCAAGAAAATTCAAAGGCTAACTAGAAATATATTCACCAAATTATCTTAGGACTAATTAGAAGTTGGCACAATTTCAATAACTTTAAGAGCGTTAGGATCGAGCATTTCGGTTAGTTTAACAATTCCCGAGACCTTCCAAAGTGGAATCTTTCCATTGGGTGTAATCTCCACTAGGGAGTAGTTACCAGTTTTCAATCCATATTCTTTTGGATCGATAGAAATTGAAAATGGAATTTTTTTGTCAACAAAATTAGCGAAAAAGATTCCCAAATGTCCGTTTTCGGATTTCCAAAGGTTAGCCTTTGCAGCCGAAACTGTAGCGGAATGTTTTTGTTTCCAACGACCAAATTCATCATCAGTAAAAGTGGGAATAATATTTATAGGTAAAATCGGACCAAGAAGTCTTCCGTAAAGAAGAAAATCCTTTGTAGCAACTCTGTACTCGCCGCACTCTCGCAAATAAGCAACTTTTTGGGAATATTTTGATTTAAATAAACCTAAATCCATCCAGCCATTTTGCACACCATCTATGAAAGCTTGTCCCTGCGCAAAATTAAATAATTGATTGCTACAATTTTCATAATTACACCGGCTACCGAAAAAAATAGTATAGCCCGAATAAACAACATTGATCAAAGGGATTTCTCTGTCGGTAACAGCAAGCCACATAAGGTTACCGTCGAGAAGATCAAGAAATAATTCGTTTGCACCTTCAGAAGTTATTACTGACTGATGCCCGTTTCGATGTGCAATGTACTGAATCTTTCTCAAAAGTTCGCGGTTTCCATCGGTCCACCATTTTCCGCCACCAAGAGGATGTTGATGATTTTTATTGAAACATAATTCATCTCTCATTGCCGAAACCTG
>JAJYOQ010000372.1 GCA_021796135.1 Bacteroidota bacterium | reverse complement strand
TTCATATTTTGGGGCTAATTACATTAAAGAGCAATCAAAAGTAAGCTCATATATGGAACTCAAATCATATAATTTAAATTGACAACAGAATATAGAGGATAAATTAGGATCGTATATAACTTCAACCGCTCAACGCGGACAGCGTTTTTCAGTTAGGAATTTGGGGTAGAGGCTAAGTTTGTTGGCGAAGAATTCAGAGCTTCAAATGAGATAAAGGATTTTTCCTGGGTGGATGCTTCGGAGCTAAAGACGACTTTTGAAGTTTTTAATTGTGGTATTACTGAAAGTGGGAGTTTTAAAGAAGAAAATTGTACTTCGACTTATTCAGTTGTTTGGGAATAAAGGTTAAAACGAGTTTACGAGAATAATTTAGCACCTTTCTTATTACATATTTTTGACAATAGAAAACAAATTATTACAATGGTTTTCTTGTAGATTTAGGGGTAAATAGTTAGGTTCATCTATAAATTTATTGGGATAAGGTATTTGACTTAAAGATGGATACTAAGAATAAATTTCATATTGATTTGCGTGGGGAGATGCAGGTTTGCATAATCAAATAAATACTTCCTCACTAAACATTCAGAGTGTAATCCCGGGAGAAGGATTTACTGAGACATTTCAAAAGAATAAAAAGAGACAAGGATTATTAGAATCTAGTTCGTTAAAAATTACGATGATTTATATTCATGCAGCAAATTAAGGGGCCTGTGAAAGGAGTTTGTTAGATGGAAGTAGATTATAAATTATTAGGAAGAAGGATTAGTCCGGTTCAGGGATGTTAATAGATATAAAGAATTGCTAATAAGTTAAAATAATAAAAAAGTTATGGAGATTAACCTTATATTTTAAGCGGAATATTAGACGGAAATTTAATCGGGCTAACACACTCAAAGGATATACTGTCTAATTTGTGCAATTAATAATTATATGCCATAATAATAATTGATACATATTATGAATACAATTGATTTGAGAATTTTTAACGACGAGTTCATAATCCATTACGGTTGTGAAGCCCACAGAGTAAATGCTAATACATTTGCTCAGTCTTTGATTAGAATATCTGAAGTTCTTAAAATTACAGATGGCCTAATTAATCCGGGTTATGAACTTGAGATTTATGTTGAAGCACTTGGAATTGGTAGTTTTAGAGTTTCTATTAAAACGATAAAAAAAGCGCTAACAAATATTTTTAGTTCAAGTAATGTTAAAAGCGTTGCGCTTGCCCTTATTGCCGCATTTATTTGGCAGACTATTAATGGGGATAAGGAAATTAAAATAATTGTTAACAATGACTCTTATGTCCTTGAAACACAAGATGAAAAAATTATTTTACCAAAAGTTGCCCAAGAATATTATGAAACAATAAAAAAAGTTGACAGCATTAAAAGAAATATTCGCGAAAATTTTGAGTTCCTCCAAAAAGATAAAAGCATTAATGATTTTGGTTTTACAAAGCATATTAAGGATAATGAGCCTACATTTTTAATAAATCAAAAAAACTTTGCCTTATTGACTTCCGAACCAGAGAACGATAACAAAAAGGAGAAAATTGAAATTACGAAACTCCTCATTGTAAGAGCAATTTTAGAAAAAAGCCAAAGAATGTGGCAATTCATTTGGAATGGAAATAGAATATCCGCTCCAATAAAAGACACAGTTTTTTTTGATAGTTTTATTTCTCATAAAATTCAAATTGCTCCGGGCGATATGTTCGAAGTAGAATTGAAAATAATTATGGAAAAAGATGAAAGTATTGGGCTTTATCTTAATAAAGAATATGAAGTATTAAAAGTATTAAAACATATTCCTGTTTCTAAACAAAGTAATCTTGGCATATAACCAGTTGCTCAAGGCAACAGCCCAAATTAAATCGGGTAAACTGTCTTCGCACTCGTCATATTACAAATTTTAGTTTTGGTCGTTCCGTTTTGATATTCTTGTTCAACTTAGGCGTGCTATGAAAAGTTTTTTTAAGTCATAATATTTTTTAATAAAAGCGACATTGCAGTTCTGAGAGACAGGTTAGCAGTGACGTGGTTTTACAATTTGGTTAATATGTATAATAGAATATTAAAAGCAGATAAAATACTTTCGTTTAAACCAGACGGACAAGATTCAAATTATTCTTTAGTTGAAATTGAAGACTTTGTCAAATATAGCTTTGTAGAATTGGTTAATAAACTCGAGCGGATTCCACAAGTATATCTATGTTTACGCGGTGATTCTATGAAAGATATTGATACTCATAATAAAGTTTTCAATGAAGATTTGTCAAAATTATTTATTGTTGGCGAGAAAGCACGTTCTAATATCAAAATGACTAATGATCCTAAGTATCAACATATTTTAAATAATCGCCGTAAAACCCTGGATGATATTCAAAAGTTGGTAAATGACGTGAACAATAAATTGTTAAACAATTCTTTAAGTCTTCGAGTGTCCGGAAAAATTCCGCAAAGTTTCATTTATAGTATACAACATCTTGATGAAAAAGAAATAGGCGAATGGAAAATATTCTTTTTATCATTCTTACATAACAGCGGTAGAGTGAAACCTTTTACGCATTATTCTCCATTCATCTCATTAACTTATGGGCCTAATAAATATACTATTTCTAGAAAATTTGCATTAGAACGTAGTAAGAATAAAAAAGGGATTCTATTCCTTTATTGTCTCAATGCTGGGTGGCCATATTATATTAAAACTATTGATTTTGGAAAGCAATTAAGAAAATTTCGAGTAAACTGGTATCCAGATATAAACAGCGAGATAATGCTTATAGATGGTATGTATCCGCACTATCTACTAGGGGTTTATGAAGTAGAGCGCTCTCGTAATCCTAGATTTGTGTTAAATCCTTGGTTATACAATTTGCTGCTTCAAAAAAAGAATTTTGATTATTCGAAAGGTATACCCATTGACCAAACTAATTTTAATACTTTTGCAGAAAGCCGTAATTATCAAAATTATTTTTTCCATTACCTTCAAGAAAATGTTGAGTATGCCTCTGAATTAGGCAAAAGAAATCATTATGAAATAATTCGTCCAGGCGTATAACAATCCTTTCAAAGTGGGAAGCGTTTTCTGCATGGCAATTGGGTAATTATAAAGTTTGGTTTTAAAAGTATAGGGGGCTCATTAAGGCAGGTTATTCTAAGAAATATTTTTATAAATAAAAGTTTTATTGACTGATCGGCATCCTTGTTCAGGGTTGCCGGTTATCGGTAATTTAGCTAGAGTTATCTATGATTGAAATAATAAAAATAATTATTACATCACCATATCTTGGTCTTACAGCAATATGTCTGTCAATTATTGCTTTTATTTTTCAGCTTATTGTAACAGAAAAATACAAAGCTAAAATTACCAGTGAAAACAATCGAATTTTAGAAGAATTGCGCTGGGACATTAAAGTCCGTGAACAAGCTGCAAAGGTTGCTGAATATATGGATTTGGCACGTAATTTAAAAGAAGATAGTCCAGGAGAAAATTATCACAAAGCAAATACATTAGCGTGGGAATTAGCTATGTGGTTGCCATCAGATATCTATAAAAAGTTAGGTCAATCATTATCAGCTCCAAGTATGGTAAATAACCCTCTTGAAGTTGTAATAGAAATTCGGAAAATATTGTTAAAGGAAAAAGCTGGGGATTTGACATCTGATTATGTAATTCATCACGCCCCGGGTATAGGAAAAATTAAAAAATAAATGAATTAGAAATTATTGGCGTTTGTTTATCGAAGGTGCTTTGCCATGTTGAGCAATGGCTTAAAAAAAAGTTGTTATAAGTAAAACAATAAATAGGTAATGAGAAAATAATGGAAGAAAACAATAACGAGTTATCTGAAGATCAAACTAAGGATGAATCAGAATCATTAGAACTTCCTGATTTAAAAAGAAAAGTTTATACAGATCAAGGTGATCCTGAAATAGATTCACTTTATCGTAAATGGAAAGATGGCGATTTAGATATTCAACCGGATTTTCAGAGAGGTTTTGTTTGGGATATAATAAAGGCAAGTAGATTGATTGAATCGATTCTTCTTGATATACCTTTGCCAGTAATTTATTTATCTCAAGAAAAGGATAGTCGAGAATATGTGATTGATGGACAACAAAGGTTAACATCATTTTTTTCATTTATTGATGGTAAACTTCCAGATCCACTTTTACCTTTTGGAAAAGATTTTAGATTAAACAATCTTAATGTATTTACTGAATTAAATGGCATTTACTTTAAGGATTTGCCTAAAGAAATGCAAAAGAAAATAAGGTATTACAAAGTCCGCACAATCACTTTTCGAAAAGAATCTGAACAAGATTTGAAGTTCGAGGTTTTTGAAAGATTGAATACTGGATCTGTTTCATTAAATGACCAAGAACTCAGAAACTGTATTTATCGCGGAAAATATAACGACCTACTATGGAAATTATCAGAAGACAAAACATATCGTGAACTATTAGAAATAAAAAAACCTGAGAAAAGAATGCGCGATGTAGAACTAGTGTTGCGTCATGTTTGTAATGTCGTATAATATTTGATATATTGACTTCGTCAAATAAAAACATTGATGGAGTTGAAATGAAAAAGTATAAGGTTACTTTGACCAACGAAGAACGTGAAGAAT
>JAJYOQ010000371.1 GCA_021796135.1 Bacteroidota bacterium | reverse complement strand
CCGATCTATTTCTTTAACAAATGGGTTGTCCTCTGTAAAATCCACGGTTCTAAAAGGATGTACTTCAAGGTCGATTGATATTTTAAGGATATATTTGTTTAATTTTTTCTTATCAAAAAAAACGGCTGCCTTCAAATTTATCTGATACTATAGCCAAATCAACATCACTATAATCCCTTGCATTTCCCTTAGCATACGAACCAAACAAGTATGCAGTCTTTATAGGAAATTCATCGGAAATAAGGTTGACAAATTTACCCACAATATCATTTATATCTGACTGACTATACACTGATGTAATTCCTTTATTTTTATTATATAGGCTTCTGCAAATTCTTTAGTACACTTTTTATGAAAGTCGAACTTATAATCGGGGAAACGTGCCTCAAGATTAATACCTTTTAACTCAAGCAATAAAATTGCTTCTTCTTCCGATACCGGATATTTAGCCTCATCGGCTATCTTCTTCAGAAGTTTTTACCAAATATTTTATATAATCTTGTTTATCCAATTCATTCAATTAATAATTGGTTTAATATAATAATATCATTATGTCTATTCAAAACTCTATAGGGGGTAAAACTGAATATTTAATTCAATAGTATTGCACCTGTTTACATTTGGTTTTCCTCCTTTTGGTTTTCTTTTCCATCACCATTATAATTTAGATGCTGTTCGATGCCATTTAATAAGATTAACGATTTGAACATTCAAACTAACAACTTTCTGAATTATGCTACTAAAGATAAATAACGATATGTTTTAATTTTATTCAAATTTGGTTATTTTAATTGCTGATGGAATATTAATAGGTCAAATATGAAAATAGAAATTAATTTAGATTTTATTAAGGACATGGGGGAACAGAAGAAAGATGAGAATTGGAAGTTCCGTTCTTATTTGAAAGCCCTTGATATTGAGCCTTCAGAATTAGATAGTATAGTTCGCAAAATAAATAATGAAGTATCTTCACAAATTGACTGCACTAAATGTGCAAACTGCTGTAAGGTAGTTTACCCGGTTTTGGATGAGGAAGATATTACAAGGTTTTCATCCGGATTGAATAAAAGTATTGAGGAATTTAAGTCTGTTTATTTAAGTATATCTGAAGAGGAAATCGATAAATTCAATTTTAATGCTCTTCCCTGTCCGTTTTTAAAAGACAATAAATGTACTAATTATACTCACAGGCCTAAAGATTGTGAATCTTTTCCACATTTAAATAAGGAAGATTTTAATTCAAGGTTAATGAGCGTCATTGAATTTTATTCGATATGTCCGATAGTATTTAATGTTTATGAGCAGTTAAAAGATACATTATGGCACCGGGATTGGAGAAATTATATTTAATAATTACTCTTTTTTTGGTCATGCTCTTATTAAAATTAAATTCTTGAGTTGTACAAATCTTCCGATATGCGGGCTACTCATATTTGATAAATAACGCACCTTACTCAGGATTTCCCTTTGGAGTAATGGGAAAAATTAGTCTATTCCATCACTCCATTTTTCCAACCTGCCGGGAGAGAGTGTTGCAGAACTCTATTATTTCGTCTCGAACGAAGATAAAGGTTTCAAAAATGTCTAAAAAGAGATTTCTCCCTCCGGTCGAAATGACATTTTGGAGTTGTGGAACAGCCTCGGGAAGCAAGCCTGGCGGCAGACAGGTATTCCAAAGGTTGCGAAACATGAGTAAATAAGATATTTTTCAGAAGTTTTATTTAATCAAAGATGTTGGTTCTAAATTTGCAGATTCAATATCTTTAAAATATTTTACAGTGCCTACTTTTAATTCATAAGTAGATTGTTCATCACACACAATTATTCCTTTAGGATGTAGTTGAAATGCGCTTACCGTCCACATATGATTTACTCCCTCTTCTACTACTTTTGCAAGCGCTCTTGATTTAGCTAATCCGCTGATTATTATCAGTACTTCTTCGGAATCAAGAACTGTTTTTACTCCTACTGTTAAAGCTGTCTTAGGTACCTTTTTCAAATCATTGTCGAAAAATCTTGAGTTAGCTATCATCGTATCCATAGTTAATGTCTTTACTCTTGTCAATGAGCCAAGCGATGAACCAGGTTCGTTAAATGCTATATGCCCGTCGGGACCTATTCCCCCAACAAACAATTTGATCCCTCCGGCTTTATGTATCTTCTTCTCATAATCTTCACACTCTTTCTCTAAATCCTTTGCATTGCCGTTTAGAATATTTACAAATCTTTTGTCGATATCGACATGATTAAAAAAATTATTCCACATAAATGAATGATAACTTTCGGGATGATCTTCCGGCAATCCAACATATTCATCCATATTAAAAGTCGTTACATATTTGAAGGAAACAACCCCATTTTTATAAAGCTTAATTAATTCTTTATACATTCCAACCGGAGAAGAGCCCGTTGGAAGTCCCAGTACAAATCGTTTTTTTGATGTTGGCTTAAATTCCTTAATCGCTGACGCTACATAGTTAGCTGCCCACTTGGATACCAAATCATAGGTTGGTTGAATTATTAGTCTCATAAATACCTCATAACGCGGCAAGCTTGCCTACCGGCAGGCAGGCCGCAATGTTGAATGTTAAATTTTGAATTAAACGCAATGAAACAGATCATAAATAATATCTCGACATAAATGAACTACCTACCGGCAGGCAAAGATTTAAACAATAATAATACGGTTTTTTTTAACAATTTCAGTTCATTATCATACGTGATTTTAATTGGAATAATAGAGTTTTGGAAAGTTGGAGTAGTGGTAAAAGTTTTCCATTATTCCACCTTTCTATTCTCACTATTTTAGACTTCTCTGATACGCTATCTTGCCGCCAAGGATAGTCATATTGACTTCATAATTATCATTTAGTACAACAATGTCAGCATCTTTACCTACAGCTAGGATTCCTTTTTTATGATCAAGATTTATAACTTTTGCGCCGTTAAGCGATGCCATTCTTAATGCCTCTGTAATTTTTGCACCAGAGGTTTCAACCATGTTTTTTACAGCCATATTTAAAGTCAATGTGCTTCCGGCAAGTGTGCCATCTGCTAGAACCGCTCTTTTTGCCTTCATATATATCTTCTGATCAGCGAACTCATATTCCCCTTCATGCATTCCGCCCGCACGTATTGAATCAGATACTAATATTATTCCGCTCGCTCCTTTTAGCTTAAGCAGCAATTCCATTACCGCCGGATGAACGTGTAGCGTATCGGCTATTAGCTCAATTTTCAATTCATTATGTAACAGTGCTCCCAATATTACTCCGGGATGACGGTGATGAAACGGTTCCATCGCATTAAATATATGCGTAACATGCGCAGCACCGTTGTCAATTGCATTTTCTACTTCATCATAACTTGCCGTAGAATGTCCGATTGAAAGTACCACACCTTCTTTTGCTGCTGCCTGCATTACTCCAACTGCTCCAGGAAGCTCCGGTGCAATTGTCATTATTTTAATTTGCCCCTTCGATGCTTTCCATATTTTATTCCATGATTCCACAGACGGCTGCCAAAGGTAGCTCTCGTTCATTGCGCCTTTTAACTGTTTGTTTAAGTAAGGTCCTTCCATGTGAATACCACGGATATTTGATTCGGGGTGCTGTTCGATATAATCAGCTAACCTTCTTAAATCCTTAAGTAAAAGTTTTTCCGGCTTAGCAAATAGAGAAGCGAGAACAGTTGTTGAACCGTGTTCTAATAGGTATTTACTAATTTTTGCAATGCTAACTTCGGAGTCATCTGCAAAACCATAACCGGCGCCGCCGTGTGTTAGAAGGTCTACAAATCCGGGGCAAATCCTCTTTCCTTTTACATCATATACTTTACAACCTTTAGGTATTTTTGTTTCTGATGATTTTCCTAACTCTGAAATCTTTCCGTCTTCTATTATTAATACTCCGTCTTTTAATACTCTAAACGGGGTGATTATTCTTCCCCCGGTTAATGCTATCTTCATTTATCAATCCTTAATTGTTATGTTAATATAAATTAATTACCAAGAATTTCCCATCCTCTTTTATTCATTTGATAAAAGATTACTGCGCCGAAAATAAATCCCGCAATTAAGAAAATTATTCCAAGCATCATACTTCCTAGTATGATCTGTCCAAGACCAAACAGAAAGGAATAAATCATCGCTACACCGGATATCCAATTTATTAAATTTAGTATTCCATCTTTTACCGGAGCTATATCTGTTGCTTTTTTCGCTATCGGAGCCCAGAATCTTGCATTGGGTCTTACCCTTCTGTAAAACGATAAAAGCTTTTCATCTGGCTCCGGGCTCGTTAAAAACGTTACGGTTACCCAAATAGCAGTTGTAAAAGCGACAGTAATTAAAAGCAAGTAAGCAAATTGCCTTGGATCGTTTTCATCAAAATGAAATCCGAATTGAAGTGTCAAAGATATTGTGAATGCAGCTATCATTGCTGAGATTTCACTCCACGCATTTATTCGCCACCAGAACCAGCGTAATATATAAACCAGCCCCGTACCTGCCCCGATTGCCATCAAGAATTGCCAGGCGCTCGCTATTGAGTCCATATAAAATGTTACGATTGCAGATAGAATCATTAATACCATCGTAACAATCTGCGAGAAATTTACGTAATGTTTTTCCGGTTTTGTTTTT
>JAJYOQ010000370.1 GCA_021796135.1 Bacteroidota bacterium | reverse complement strand
AAACATTTTGAAACGGATAAGCAATGATGATGTTGAAGTAATCGATGCTCAAATGGTAGACACTGTTGAAAAAGCACGTTTGGCTGGTGATATGTTTAATAAGGAAGGTGTTTCACTCATTTTTCTTTATGTATCCACTTATGCTCTTTCATCTACAGTATTGCCGGCAGTGCAAAAGGTAAGAGTACCGGTGATCATTCTAAATCTTCAGCCAGTGTCAGCTATTGATTATGCAGTATTCAACAAACTCGGTGACCGCGGAAAAATGACAGGTGAATGGCTTGCGCATTGTCAGGCATGTTCGGTGCCGGAGATTGCAAGTGTATTCAACCGTTCGGGTATCAAGTACGAATTTGTAACCGGTTATATGGAAGATCAGACAGCCTGGAGTGAGATAGAAGGCTGGATTGAAGCAGCCAGCGTCGCTGAAGTGATGCGCACAAACAACCTCGGTATTCTTGGACATTACTATAACGGTATGCTTGATGTTTATACCGACCTAACCCAGCAATCAGCTATTTTCGGTACTCATATTGAGCTTGTTGAAATGTGTGAAGTAAAAAAATATCGCGATGAAATTACGGATCCGGAAGTAAAAGAAAAGATTAACGAATTTAATAAAGAATTCGAAATCTCACCTGAATGTTCTACTGAAGAAATAGAACGTGCAGCCCGTACATCCATTGCTCTTGACAAGCTTGTAAAGGCACACAAGCTTGGCTCGCTGGCATATTATTATGAAGGAACTTCAGGCAACGAATATGAAAATATCGTAACATCTGTGATAGCCGGAAATACTCTTCTAACCGGTAAACACATCCCGGTAGCAGGCGAATGTGAAGTGAAAAACGCTCAAGCTATGAAGATAATGGATACATTCGGAGCAGGTGGCTCTTTCTCAGAGTTTTATGCCATGGATTTTAATGATGATATTATAATGCTGGGCCATGATGGTCCTGCTCACTTTAAGATTGCAGAAGGTCGCGTTAAGTTAGTGCCGCTGCCCGTATATCACGGTAAACCTGGTAAAGGACTTTCAATTCAGATGACAGTTAAAAATGGACCGGTAACATTACTATCGGTAGTTCAGGGAAAAGACGGACTCTTTTTACTTATTGCAGAAGGTGAATCGGTAGCAGGTCCGGTACTTGAAATAGGCAACACCAACAGCCGTTACCGTTTTTCAATTGGCGCGCGCGAGTTCATTAACTTATGGTCCAAACAGGGTCCGGCACATCATTGTGCAATCGGTTTGGGACATATTGCCGGGAAAATTGAAAAACTTGGAATTCTTTTAGGAATTCCAATAGTAAAAATTTGTTGACTTATCGGAGGCTTTGAATGACTATGTACCGAAAAATTATTTATGTCAATTTTTTGATTATAATCTTTTATACTAACAATTCATTTTCCCAGCAAAGACATATTCCTAATGTTTTTATCGATTATCCTTATATTGATTTGAATTACATTAAAGAGCAGATTCCTATTGTCAATTATGTTCGTGACCAGAAAGAAGCAGATATTCATGTCCTCTTTACCTCACAAAAAACCGCTGCCGGCGGAACATATTTTACGATATATTTTATAGGACAGAATAATCTTACAAATGTAAAAGATACCGTAAAGTATTTAACAAACCAGAACGATACAGAAGATATATCTCGAAAGAAAATGGTAAAGGCCCTTGAATTGGGCTTTTTCGAATATCTTGTCAAATCAGGATTATCCGATAAGATGAATATATCATATTTAGAACCGCAAAAAAAAGTTAATCAAAAAGATGACTGGGATTTTTGGCTGTTTAGAACAAGCTTAAACGGAAATTTTAACGGTCAAGCAAATCAAAAAGCGATATATCTGAACGGATCATTCTTTGCGGATAGGACTACTGAAGATTCTAAATTTAATATTAACATTAGTTCATCTTACAATGAAAACAGGTATACTTATAATAGTGGGACGGAGACAACAGAAATATTAAATCTTTCAAGGGCTCAAAGTTTTAGTACTTATATTGTTAAGTCAATTGATAGTAATTGGTCCTGGGGCATTTGGGGAGGAATTGTTTCCTCAACTTATGCTAATATAAATATCAGCGCTTATGTTGCACCCGGAATTGAGTACAATATTTTCCCTTACTCAGTTTCAAATGAAAAACAGTTTAGAATTGATTATCAGGTAAAGCATATTTATAATAAATATATGCAGGAGACGATCCTTTTCAAAAACGAAGAGGATTTATGGAGCAATTCCTTAAATTTGACTCTTTCTTTGATAAGACCTTGGGGGAATATGAGCATAAATGCCTCTGGTTCGAATTATTTGAATGATTTTAATTTGTTTGATTTAGGTGTTAGCAGTAGTATATCGATGGAATTATTTAATGGCTTATCCATTAATCTAAATGTTGGCTATTCAAAAATCCAGGATCAAATATCTTTACCTCTGGCCAGCGAAACCCTTGAAAATCTTCTGACACAGAATGTGCAGATACAAACAAATTTCAGTTACTGGGGTGGTTTTGGTATTTCATATTCATTTGGTTCAATATATAATAACGTCGTTAACCCACGTTTTGGTGGAGGGTAAAACAATTATTTTTTGTTAAAATTATTCATTCAATTTATTAATATACAAGGAGTCCATTCATGATTGCAAATCCAATTCTAGGTGTAATTTTTCATTGGCTCGGAGGCTTAGCTTCCGGCAGTTTTTATGTACCATTCAAAGTTGTAAAGAAATGGTCGTGGGAGGTTTATTGGCTATTAGGCGGTGTTTTTAGCTGGATAATTGCTCCTTGGATACTTGGATTAATACTGGTTCCACATTTAACCCAGGTTTTGGGTCAACAGCCATTTAGTGTTTTGGCATGGACCTTCTTTTGGGGTTTACTTTGGGGAGCGGGAGGACTGACTTATGGCTTAACAATGCGGTACCTTGGTCTTTCCTTAGGAACTGGAATAATTTTGGGGCTTACAGCTCTATTCGGAACTTATGTGCCTCCAATATTTGATGGAACTATAGGCGCAAAACTTAGTGCAATTCCCGGACAGGTCATTCTCATTGGATCGGTATTTGCCTTAATGGGTATTGTGCTTACTGCTGCTGCCGGTTTATCAAAAGAAAAAGAAATGAACGAGGAGCAGAAACGCAACTCAATCAAAGAGTTTAATTTACGAAAGGGGATATTGGTAGCGATATTTTCCGGAGTAATGAGTTCATGCTTTGCTTTCGGACTTGATTCAGCAGTTCCAATATCAGCTACTGCCCTTCATTATGGCTCTAATCCGATTTGGACTGGATTACCGAAGATCATAGTGATTACAGCCGGAGGTTTTGTCACTAATTTAGTATGGTGTTCATATCTCTTGATAAAAAATCGAACATTCGGTGAATATTTCAGTCGCACTGAATTACCTGCAGAAAGTGTAACTCAACCTCGAGTTGCGGGTAAAGCAATTGCAGCGCTTGATCCAACTGACCCACCTGCTCGTGTTCCTTTGCTCACGAATTATATCTTTAGCGCCCTTGCCGGAACAGTTTGGTATTTCCAGTTTTTCTTTTATACAATGGGAGAAACGCAAATGGGAAAATACCGGTTTTCAAGTTGGACATTACACATGGCAAGCATAATTATATTTGGCTCTTTATGGGGAATATTTCTTAAAGAGTGGAAAAATACCAGTGGTTTATCAAAATTTTTACTAGGTATGGCAATATTCACCCTCGTTGCTGCCACGATTATAGTAGGTTATGGAAACTTATTAGGGCTGCAAATTGGCGGTCATTAGAATTAATTAAAAACGCATAGGAAAAATTATGGAAAAAATTGCTTTTAAGATGAAATTAAAGCCCGGATGCAAAAAGGAATACAAACGTAGGCATGATGAAATTTGGGCAGAGTTGAAAGGGTTGCTTTCAGAAAGCGGGGTACAAGATTATACGATTTTCCTTGACGAAGAGACAAATACTCTTTTTGCTGTTCAATATCAAGAAGGAGATTCATCCTCACAAGATTTAGGGTCTAACCCAATCGTTCAGAAATGGTGGAAATATATGTCAGATATTATGGAAACAAATTCCGATTTATCACCCGTTTCAATTCCTCTTGAAAAAGTTTTTCATATGGATTAAGAAAGAATAAATGATAAATTTTAAATTCCTGCATTTTCGTTAGGAAATTATTAGTGGAATTTATCAAAACCTTATGACAACTTCTTTAGGTAGTAAATAATTCATTGCGCGATAAAGTTCAAGTTTAAGTTCAAGGAATAGGCAAAAGAAATATCTTGACACAAAAACTTGTCCACCGGCTGGTAGGCAAAGATTTAATGGTAAAACTATAGTCAACTAAGATGGATCAATTTGAATTACTCCAAAGGGAGGTGATAAAGAATCGTCAATACCCAAAATTATTGTGACAGTATTTCATTAAATCAGTTAATGACTAAAAACCAATGGGAGATGTTGTGCCGATAGGAAAGTTTGAAATTGAAGAATTAGAAAAATCATTTGAAATATAGTTAGGAATATATGGCTAAAACTCAGTTCATGACACTCGCCCGGCACATAATCGAGGGCGAAAAAAGACATCCTGAAGCAACCGGCGAATTATCAAGGTTACTTTCCGATCTATCACTAGCTGC
>JAJYOQ010000369.1 GCA_021796135.1 Bacteroidota bacterium | reverse complement strand
GAGAAACAATTTAGGATTACAGCTATAAAAGGGATTCATAGTGTTGAAGACTTAGCAATCATAAAGGGGATTATCGGGGACAATATTACTTTTCAAAATTTTAAATTCTCAGGAAATCATATTGATAATTCATTCAGTAAAGAAAATGAATTTAGTCAAAAAGAGATGGATGAGTTTATTAGTATTTTGAATTAGTCGATTTTTAATGACAGAATTTTCTCTTGCAACACGAGAGAGGTAAAACCTTAAAAATAATTTTGTTGAGCGAATAAAATATAAGCGCGCTTCTAAAAACTAACAATTAAATTTGAATTATTTTGTAAACTCATTTTTTTCAAAAATCTAGATAATTTTCATAGAATATTATCGTTTTAAGCCCTTTATTTTAATGAATCAACGATCACTTTTGGAGATTTTATCCTCTCGGAAATACCTCACCATGCAAACTGTAAACAACGGCTCATTTTGTGTGTCAAGTGTATCAAACCTCTCGCCCCGTTTGCTATTAGCCCGCCTATCGTTCGTATGTATATCCCCTTCATACCGTTGGTCAGGTAAGCAAACATTCAAAACAAATTCAGTGAACCATAATTACTTGGCATAATGAATCGGGTAATTTTGAATAATAAAGTAATTTCCGATAAAATAAAAATTAAAATTTTAATTAACTTTGTGCAGACCGTTAGAGGATTCTTCTAAAATGAATATTGAAGAAATTATTAATATAGTCCTGTCTAAAGAAAACAGCGCGTTTTTTTACACCCCTTCGTTTTATAACGATTCTTTTTCTTATTTGTTTGAGGTCCCGGTAAAAGTACTATCGGCAAAAACAAAAATAGAATTCGTAAAAAATCTAGCTATTATGGATGAAGATTTATCTTCCGGTTTAATAGGATATAATTTAATTGCATACGAGGCGGGTTATTTACTTGAAGACAAGTTGAATAAGCTCTTCTGCGAGGAAGAAGAAATATTTAAAGCGGTTCTTTTCAACAAGGTATCAAAGATAAATTCCAAAGATATTACTATTGATTTTAGCTTAGGCAGATTAGATTATTCTTTGAACGATTTCAGATTAAATATTTCCGAAGATCAGTTTATCCGGAATATAAATAAAATCAAAGGATATATTGAACAAGGCGATACTTACCAGGTTAACCATACTGTAAAAGGGAAATTTCAATTTAAAGGTGATTATTCCGCACTTTTCAAAAGCTTAATATTCAATCAATTGGCAAAATATACAGCTATTATAAATTGTGGAAGTAAAATAATTATATCGCTTTCGCCTGAGTTGTTTTTCTCTATTGATAAAAAGAAAAACATTATTGCCAAGCCGATGAAAGGAACAATTAAAAGAGGCAAGAATTCACAAGATGATCGGCACAATTTTGAATTGTTAGCGAGGAGCGAAAAGGATCGTGCTGAAAATTCGATGATTGTGGATTTGTTAAGAAATGACATCGGGAAGATTTCCGAATACGGAAGTGTAATTGCAGAAAATATTTTTGAAATTGAAAAGTATGAATCTGTGTTTCAAATGGTCTCTAAAGTCAAAGGAGTTTTAAAGGAAGATTGCAGCTTAAGCGATGTGTTGAAAAGTTTATTTCCTTGCGGTTCTATTACAGGCGTGCCTAAAATAAGAACAATGGAGATAATAAATGAATTGGAAAAGGAAAAAAGAGGGATTTATACCGGTGGCATAGGTTTGATACTTGATGATAAAACTGTTTTTAATGTAGCCATTAGGACAATTGAAATTGACCGTAATACAGGATGCGGCGTTATCGGATTGGGAAGCGGAATTGTTTGGGATAGCATTCCTTCTGAAGAATATAAAGAAACCCTTCTGAAAGGTAATTTCCTTTTAAAACCTCAAAACTATTTTGAAATATTTGAAACTTGCAAGGTAGAAAACCTAAAGGTGCTTTTATTTGAACAGCATATGAATAGGCTAAGACATGCGGCTGACCATTTCTTATTCAATTGTGATGAAGATAATGTTCGGAGTAAAATTCAGGAAGCGGTAAGTAAACTTGATGACGGTTTAATTTATAGGTTAAAATATTCATTGAATAAATGCGGCGATATAAGAATAGAGACAAGCGTCTTTAATTCAATTCCATCAAAAGTACGAATAATAATTTCCGGTAAAGAAATTAATTCCGGGGATAAGTTCCGGTACTTTAAAACGACTAACCGTAAACTTTATAATTCGGAGTTTGAATATTATAATTCGAAAGGATTCTTCGATGTAATTTTCTTAAATGAAAACGGATATATCACGGAAGGAACAATAACAAATATATTCTTACGAAAAGAGGGAAAATGGTTCACTCCATCTATAGACTGCGGAATATTACCCGGGGTGTTTAGAGAGTCTTTCAAACTCAAATTGCAGGATATTGAAGAAAGAAAACTAACGATTTCTGATCTTGAATCTGCGGATGAAGTTATTTTAACTAATTCTTTGAGAGGAGCTGTTAGCGTTGATGAGGTCTATTTAGTGGATGGAGAGTTAATAAAAATGAAAAAAAAGACTTCCTTTCTGTAAAGGCATAAACATATTATAAAAATATTTCTTGACATCGGAATTTTTATATTATATCTTTGCCTCCATAAAAATGAACAACAAGAATAGAAATATCAACCTAAGCGAATCAAAAGCAATGTGTTGCTGCTGTATGAAATACTCATTACGGCGGAAGGACACAGTATAAATTTTAATAAATAACCTTTAATAAATATTTTTTTATTGAACCCTTCCCGAAATTTAATCGAGAAGGGTTTTTTATTTTAAATATATTTTAATGATAGACAATCACAACAAAAGTAATATTAAAGCAATTTCATGGAGAAGAAATAATGAATGAAATTTATGAATTGAATTTAAAATTTAAAAATAAGTCTGCGGAAGATATACTGCAATATTTCTTGAGCAAGCATGCAAATAAAATAGCCCTTGCATCGAGCCTTAGCATCGAAGATCAGGTGTTGACTGATATAATATTAAAGATTAATAAAAATGCCAAGATATTTACTTTAGATACCGGCAGACTTCCTTATGAGACTTATAAACTCATAGATGAAACAAATTCATACTACGATTATAAGCTTGATGTATTTTATCCCCAAAATTCTCCGGTAGAAAAAATGGTTAAAGAAAAAGGAATAAATCTTTTTTACAATAGTGTGGAGGAAAGAAAACTCTGCTGCTACAACAGGAAAGTAGAACCATTAAAGAGAGCGCTGAGCGGTTTAGATGCATGGATTTGTGGTCTAAGAAAAGAGCAATCTGTTACGCGGGAAAATCTTGAAATTGTAGAATTCGACAAAGGCAACCGGATGCTAAAAATAAATCCGCTTCTTAATTGGACTGAAGAGGAAGTTTTGAAATACATAAAAGAAAATAATGTTTCTTACAATAAACTATATGACAAAAATTATAAAAGCATCGGATGCGCACCTTGTACAAGACCGGTTAGAGAAGGCGAGGACTTAAGAAGCGGTCGATGGTGGTGGGAAAATCCCGAGACAAAAGAATGCGGACTACATATTAAACAATCATAAATAAAAGAAACCATGGACTATCTTGATAAATTAGAAGCTCAAGGCGTTTACATTCTTCGAGAAGCATACAGGGAATTTAAAAATCTCTCAATGCTTTGGTCAATTGGAAAAGACAGTACAGTCATGCTGTGGCTTGCAAAGAAAGCCTTCTTCGGACATGTTCCGTTTCCTCTCGTGCACATTGATACGTCATATAAAATTCCTGCGATGATCGAATACAGAAATAAATTAGCGTTTGAATGGAATCTAAATTTAATAGTAGGCCAAAATAAAAAAGCTTTACAGAATAAACTTACATTTCCCGATGGCAATGCAGATAGACTCACCTGCTGCAAATATCTTAAGTCGGAAGCATTAAGAAATACTCTTTCCGGCGAGTGGCCAAGATATAAGTTAGACCATAATACCGGTGAATTTATTGAAGACAGTGATAGAACTTCTTACACCGGAGTTATTGTAGGAGTAAGAGCCGACGAAGAAGGAAGCAGATCGAAAGAAAGATATTTTTCTCCAAGAGATAAAAACAATGATTGGGACATCGGCGATCAGCCGCCGGAATTGTGGAATCAATTTAAAACTGATTTCGCACCGGGGACTCATGTTAGAATTCATCCTCTTTTGGATTGGACGGAATTAAACATCTGGGAATATCTTGACAGAGAAAATATTCCGATAATTCCTATCTACTTTGATAACGGAACCGGGACCAGATATAGATCGTTAGGATGCTATCCATGTACAAAGCCTGTCGAATCCAACGCAAAAAATGTAAAAGAAATTATTCAAGAACTAAGAAGCGGAAAGTTTGTTAATGTTGCCGAAAGATCAGGAAGAGAGCAGGATAAAGAAGGCGGTGGCACCCTGGAAGAATTAAGACGCGAAGGTTACATGTAGATTTTAATTGGAAGGTTTTTAATGAAAGAAAGAATGAACATAGTAATTGTCGGACATGTTGATCATGGCAAAAGTACTTTAGTCGGTAGATTGCTTGTAGATACAAATTCTCTTCCCACAGGAAAGCTTGAGCAAGTAAAAAGAACATGCGAAAAAAATTCTAAACCATTTGAATACGCTTTCTTGCTTGATGCTCTAATC
>JAJYOQ010000368.1 GCA_021796135.1 Bacteroidota bacterium | reverse complement strand
CAGAAATGGCTTTCCGCTATTAATAAATGTTGGTAAATGGCGGTTATAGTTAATCTGCGGCTGGTTAAATAATAAAATTTTATATGCTAAACTTCTGATATTAAATTCGTTGTGAATAGCAAGACATTCAATTCGCCTGCTTAATAAATTTTCAATCCGGTGCTCAACATTTGGAAAGGCAGTTTCAATATTTTTTAATGAGTCAATTACTTTATCATCACTTCCATATAGCAAATCAATAATAATATTATTCAGGTCTTCCAGACCGATTGCTACATGCGAAATATTTAACTGTATATTAGACTTAGGATACCTTTTTTTCTTATTAAAATCGAATACTATCTGAGAAGAAATATTTGGGAAAGCCATATCCCAGTCTTCTTTGCAAAATGCAAAATTTATTAGGCTTTTATTTCCTACCCATAATATCGGCTGGCGTATAAAAATGCCTAAATCAACAACATCATTTTTAATGTTATATTCAAAATCACCTATTTGAATCAGATTTGTTTTAACATTCTTTTTCACAAATAAAAAAGTCTTGTTTGGCTTATTTAATATTCCATTATCACGATATTCAAAATCATCTTCTGTAAGCCCCAAATCTTTTAATACCCATAAAGGGAAAATTAATTTGATAACTCCGAAGGTTATACGAATATCCGATTTTTTATATAGTTCGGAAATTTCATGATGAAAATTTGCTTCAATAACTTTTCTTTTAAAGGTACCTTTGGGTGTGAGTTCCCCTTTGCTTTCTTCAAAATTTCTTTTTATGATTGAAAACTTAACAACCCGCTCATAGGCGCTCAAATTTGTATTGACAGAGGAAACAATCGAACTAAAATAATCCTTTAATTTATCCTTCAAATTAGCTTTAATTATAAACGGCTCATTAAAATCCGGTACGATTAATAAAGTATTATATGGTCTCATATCTCCGACAAGGAATGCTCGTTTAAGACCGGGAATATTTTCAAATTTTTTTTCAATAAATGCCGGAGCGATGGTCTGTCCTTTGCTATTTTTGTAAATATCCTTAACCCTATCAATAATGAATAAGTGATGATTTTCATCTTCTTTGAATAAATCACCTGTCGATAACCAATAAGATTTATTATTATCCGCTTGAATATCGTCGAGATACTTTGCAATGTAAGGTCCGGAAATGAGTAATTCTCCCTCTTCGGAAAACTTAATTTCGACTCCCGGCAAAGGAACACCTACGGAGTCTCTTACATATTTTCCGGGAAGTGTCATACAAACACCGCCGGTTGCTTCTGTCATTCCAAAGCCGCTGCAAAGCTCAACTCCGTTTGAATTAAACATTTTAAAAACTTTTGGTTCTAAGTATCCTGCAGCCGAGATTCCCCAGCGTAAATTAATTCCGACTAAATTTGATAAAACTTTTTCATTAGCAGCGCTCTTACTTTTGCTGTCGATTACTTCTCTATATCTTTCATAAATCTGCTTCCATCGCAAAGGGATGCTTACTAGTCCGGTTGGATTCACTAAACGCATTTCATCTATTAATGAATCAATATCATTCTTGCTGGCGAAAATATAATTGCCTCCCCAAAATATTGAGCCAAGCATTTCAAAATATCTTCCGAAAGTATGAAATAAAGGAAGATAAGCAAGTAGGATTTCTCCTTGTCCCACCTTTGGTAAAACCGCAGCTCTGGCAAATCTTTTTGTAATCAGATTAAAATTTGTAAACGCAACACCTTTAGGCATCCCGGTACTCCCGGATGTAAACATTACGGTAGAAATGTCATCAAGATTAAATTTTATTCTATTATTAAGAATATTATTAATTTCCTTTTCCTCAATTTCTGCGAGCAGTGATGTGTATGAAACTGCTCCCTCGTCTTTAGCTAATTTGCGTTTCCCTGTATAGACAATCGTAAAATTGACTCCGGTTTTTTCACGGACTAATTTTAATATTTCTAAACGTGATTCTGTATCTGTGACTATTATGTTAAATGAAAGTTTATTAAAAATGTAAATCAGAGTATCTGCATTAAAATGAACATGCAGAGGTGAGACAAAAATATCATAAGCAAGACAAGCTAAATCGCAGCATGCCGTTTCAAGTGAATTTTCCGAATAGATTGCGACTTTCGGTGTGGACTGTTTTAGCTTTATAAAAGACGCAGCTATATATTTTAATGAGGAAAAAATTCTTTTGTATGAATAATTATTTCTTATTCCGCTGTTAAATCGGGAAAAAAGTATACTTTCGGGATTTGAACTTACTCTTTGTTCAAAAAGTTTCAATAATGAATAATCTGAAATTCTAATAATTTTAAAAACAGTCTCAGCCCATCGATAGGTCTCTTCGGGCTGATTAAGAGCTAAAAGAAATTGAGGAAGGCGTGTTAAATTCAAATATTTATGCCAAACCAAATTATCAACCTTCCGTTCATAATTGTTTGTAATTATGTTCTCGGATGTTTTTAAAATATTTTTTGCTAATGAGGGTTCAATAAAAGCCGGTAATTTTATTTCTGCTTCTTCTAATAATTCTTTAAGGTTATATTGATTGGTTTCCATTAAATGCTTTTTATCCATTCTTTCCAAATTTCAGGTCTAAATCCTACAGTTGCCTTTTTATCATTCCGGACTATCGGGGTTTTAAATAATAAAGAATCGTTTAATAACTCCTTTTCAAAGTCATAGACCATAAACTGCATATTGCGCTTTTTAAATTGTGCTCCTTGTTTATCAAACAAGTCCTCGATGCTGATTGAACGCAGGATATTATCTAATTCTCCTTTAGAAATGCCTTTTTCTGTTAGATCTCTGAAATGATAGGGTATTCGTCTTTCGCTAAAAAACCGTTCGGCTTTTTTGGTCTCATTACATTTTTTAGTACCGAAAATTTGAATATTCATATAATTAATATTTTTGTTTTTATAAAAATATTAAAATATAAATGAAATTATGAATGAAAAAGATATGATATAAAATAATCGTTATAGATAAGAAATATCCTGAGTTCTTTTGGCGCGAGGAAAACGACTCTTAAGCCCTTCATTTGTAATAACCCCTGTACCTAAAATATAATCGTGGTATTTAACAACACATTGTCCGCTTAATGAAGAAGTCCTTTTTATAATTCCGCCTTCAAGATATTTTTTTAGTTCATCATGGGTTTCAATATAAAAAATTTGTTTTGTAATGACATTTTGAAGTACCTGTGCAGCTTGAGTATTTAATGTGATATTTCCGCTTTTATCTATGACTCCGAAATTTGTTCCTATCCTTTCGAAAACAGAAAGATTATTCACGTCCCATTGTTTGTCAGCAAAAAAAATATCATTTCGATTTTTTATGTATTTATAATGGGAAAATATCTCATCTTCAAAACCAAACCTCTTTGCTGTATCCGATAATAAATTCTTTAAATCTTTATTATTGAAATTAATGAATCTCTTTTCGCCTTCAGCAATATTAAATGAATCAGGCGAATCTGTTTCGTCGTATTTTTTCAACTTTGCAATAAAGAATCCGTCAGAATCAACTTCCCAGGGAACAATTCTGCGCGCTTTTGAAATCGATGGATGAAATTTCATATCGCCGAATTCTAATAGCGCTTCATGAGATGGAATAGGTAATTCTATATCTTGAATCTCAACGGGATATTTATCTAATATTTTACTTATGACAAATTCATTTTCTTCCGGGGTTAAGGTGCATGTAGAATAAACTAATTCTCCTCCGACTTTCAGCATTTTTATTGCTGCAACAAGTAACCGCGTTTGTAAATCAACTAATCTTTCTACTCGGTCAAGTGACCACCATGTACTTACTTCTTCTTTTTTCTGTATTATACCTAGTCCGCTGCACGGCGCATCTACTAATATTTTATCAAAATAATTTGGGAAAATTTTACTTAAATATTCACCTTTATAATGAAGTGTACCGGTATTCAACAGATTCATTCTGTCAATATTGTACACTAACATTTTTACCCTATCCAGAGAAACCTCATTTGCCACTAAAGTTCCTCTGTTGTTCATTAACTCGCTGATTTCTGTTGTCTTTGAGCCCGGAGCGGCACATAAGTCAAGTGTTTTGTCATATTCACTTGGGGATAAAATCAAGGGCGGTATCATAGAGGAAAGTCCCTGAATATAATATTGCCCCGTTATATGCTCAATAGTTTTTCCTGTGAGCTCATTTCCCGATATTATTTTTAGTGCATTCGGAATGGATTCGATTTCTTCGGTTATAATTGAGAAATCTTCTTCAAGGCGTTTTCTAAGAATGGCTTTATCTGTTTTTAGAGTATTAATTCGTAAATACTGTGCAGGTTTTCTTTTTATAAAATCAATAAAACCCGAAGCAGCATTCTTCCCGTAAAGAGAGTTTAAATATGACTTAATGTTTTCACTGACGGGAATCAAAATTTTATAACCTAATTAAATTTAAGTGCCGGAATATTTCATTGATAACATAATTCGAATTATTCATTTCGCGAAAGTTTTTTTTATATTGAAACTCGATTTGTTTTATTATTGAATCTAAGTATTCATTATACAGGCGTAGGGTTTGTTTAATAGATTCAGGATTATTTGGTATTTTCACAGTGAGAGGTTTTGATCTATTAGCATATATAATATATTTTGCCTCGTCAATATTCGAAGCTTGATAGACTTGCTGCCCGTCAACGG
>JAJYOQ010000367.1 GCA_021796135.1 Bacteroidota bacterium | reverse complement strand
ACATTATTTGTTAATCTCGAACCTTGCAGTCATTTCGGTAAAACTCCACCCTGCGTTGATAAAATAATAGAAAAGAAAATTAAACGTGTTGTTATTGGTACTCTTGATATGAATCCCATTGTCAGCGGAAGGGGAATCAAAAGATTAAAAGCAGCAGGAATTGATGTAAAAGTAGGGATTCTTGAAAAGGAATGTGCAGAATTAAATAAGTTTTTCTTTAAATATATCACCAAAAAAGTCCCTTATGTAACATTGAAAGCAGCTCAGACTCTGGATGGGAAGATTGCAGATAAAAACGGTAATTCAAAATGGATCTCTTCGACAATGTCCAGAAAAATAGTACATCAAATGAGGTCAAGATATGACGCAATTATGGTTGGCTCAGGTACTATTGAAAAAGATAATCCCAGGTTAACGGTAAGATATATAGAGGGTCGGAATCCTAAAAGAATAATCCTCGATACTCATCTTAAACTAAAAATTAATTACAAAATTTTTAATAATAATAGTGACGGTAATTTAATTGTAATCACTTCCGTTAATAACAGAAAGAAACAATCTAAAATTGAAAGATTAAGGTCACTTGGCATTCAGGTCCTTTTTGCCAATGAAAATAAAAAAGGTCTAATTGATTTACGCAGCGCCTTGATTGAAATAGGTAAGATTAATATATCTTCATTACTAGTAGAAGGCGGCAGTATTTTATATTCAAGCTTCATGAAATCTAATTTGTATGATGATATAACACTTTTTATTGCCCCCAAAATTCTGGGTTCCGGGACAGATACTTTCGAAGATATGGGAATTAAATCAGTTCAAAAAGCAAATCGCTTAAAGATTGATAGCTTAGAAAAAATTGGTGACGATATAATGGTTCAATTATCAAAATAGTAATTGCTCTTCTCATTACTAATGCAATTTCCTTATTTTTGTACAAAGAATAATTAATATATCTATTCTTGAAATTTAACCTTATTTAAAGGAAGAAAATGTTTACAGGTTTAATAGAAGAAACCGGTTTTTTAGAAAATAAAATTCCGGAAGGCGATGGACTCCAGCTGGTAATAAATGCTAATAAGGTTCTTGATGATGCTTTAATCGGCTCCAGTATAAGTGTTAACGGTGTTTGCCTTACCGTAGTTAAAAAGAATGTGAAATCTTTTTCTGTTGATACGATCGAAGAGACGCTTAAAAAAACTAATCTGGGTCAGCTGAAAATCGGAAGCCGGGTAAATCTTGAACGTCCCCTAAAAGCAGAAGCGCGGCTTGGAGGACATTTTGTTTTGGGGCATGTTGATACTGTCGGAAAAGTAGAAAACATAAAAGAACTTTCAAATAGTCACTTTGTTACAATTTCATATCCGGATAAATTTAAAAAATATTTAATTTATGTTGGTTCTGTTGCAATTGACGGAGTCAGCATGACTGTCGCAGAATTAAGCGGGAATACTTTTTCAGTAGGAGTAATTCCGCATACCTGGGAAGAAACAATTTTTTCTTCAAAAATTGCAGGTGATTCTGTCAACTTGGAATTTGATGTACTGGGTAAATATGTCGAAAGAATTATGAACGACAAAACAGATGTTATTCCCTAATGAATAGACTTGAACAGAATATTATTAAATTTATTGACGAAAAAAGACTAATCAAAAATGGCGACAAAATTCTTATCGCTTTAAGCGGCGGACCTGATTCTGTATTTTTGTTAAATTTTTTGATTAAATATAAGCAAAGATTTAAAATAGGTCTTGGCATTATCCATATCAATCACATGTTGCGCGGAAAAGAAGCTGAAGCTGATGAAAAATTCTGTCGGGCATTAGCAGAAAATTATAAGGCACCATTTCATTTATATCGTAAAAACATTAAGCTATATTCAAAAAAGAATAAAATTTCAATTGAAGAAGCAGGAAGAAAAGTTAGATATTCATGTTTTGAAATGACTGCCGAAAAATTTCATTATTCAAAAATTGCTACTGCGCATAATTGTAATGATAATACCGAAACAGTTTTTCTGAATTTGATAAAAGGGGCAGGATTAAGAGGACTATCGGGAATTCCTTTTAAAAGGGGAGACATAATTAGACCTATTCTAAATACTTCCAAAGAAGATATCATTGAATTTTTGAAAAAAAATGATATTCCATATAGAGTTGATAAATCAAATCTTGAAAATGACTATGAAAGAAACTTTCTCAGGAATGAAATTTTTCCATTAATAAAGGAGAATCTGAATCCATCACTGGATAAATCAATTTTTAACTCGTCGGAATTATTTAAAGATGTTTATTCATTTGTTCTTAATAAATTGGAAAATAATTATCAATCAGTATCAAAATTTCATGAAAATAAGCTTTTTATTGATATAAATAATTTTTTAAAGATTGAAAGAGGCATTCGCACAGAATATATTAAACAGCAGTTTGAGCAGAATTTTTGTGTTCAGCCATCTCTAAATGACCTTAAGAAAATTATTTCATTAATTGAAAACAATCCCGGAGAAAAAGTTGAGCTTTCACAAAATTTTGCTGCTTTTAGAGATAGAAAAGAAATATTTATTTATCAGGTTAATAAGTTAATTAGGCGAAATCAAGCTAAAATTAAAGCTGAATCGAAAAACCCAAATAATTATCTAAATAAAACTATTTCAATAAAGGAAATTAAAGGTGTGCCGGAGAAATATTCAAGAAATAAAATGATTGAATATATTTCGGGAGATAATATTTCGGGACATCTAAATTTAAGAAAATGGCGGCATGGTGACCGTTTTTTCCCGCTTGGACTTAAAGGTTCAAAGAAAGTATCTGACTTTCTGACAGACCAAAAGATTTCACCCATGACCAAGAAAGATCAGCTTGTACTTACCGATGAAGAAAATATTATTTGGGTAGTTGGACTAAGGATTGATAACCGGTTTAAGATAAATAAAAATACTGAAAAGGTGCTTGAATTATGTATAAAATAGATGCCTCTGAAAATGGAAAACTTAAAATTGGAAAAGATAATTTCATTCCTCTGCTAAGCGAAGAGGTTTTGCAGAATAGGATTCGGGAACTTGGAGAAATTATTTCAAAGGATTATGCAGGCAAAGTTCCGGTTTTTATTGGGGTACTTAACGGTGCTTTCCTTTTTTTGTCAGATTTAATTAAAAATGTATCTATTGAGTGTGAAGTGGACTTTTTCAAACTTTCAAGTTATGGTGATGAAAAAATATCTTCCGGGAAAGTAAAGCTGCTTAAGGAACTAAATTGTGATATCACAGGCAGAGATATAATCATTGTGGAAGACATAGTAGATTCGGGTCTTTCAATGAAATACATCGAAGACCTTATTTTTCCTCACAAACCGGCTAGTATGAGGGTAGCAACACTGCTAATTAAGCCAAAAAGCCTTAGATATGATGTAAAAATTGATTATATTGGCTTTCAAATTGAAAGTAATTTTGTAATTGGGTATGGCTTAGATTATGCCCAAAAATATAGGAATTTAAGATCAATTTACGTTTTAAGTGAAGACGGAGAAAAATAGAAAATGGATATTAACAAATTTTTTATGGCTGATAATAATAATGAAAATAAGCCGCCAGAAAAGACTCCAAAAGGAAATGGTCCAAATAAACCGGAGGATAATTTTGACTGGTCTAAAGTAATTAGGTTAGTTTTCGGCTGGGGTGCGGTAATTGTTGCAGCGGTTATTATTATGCAGTTATTTAAAACTAACTCAACGAACTATACAGATGTATCTTATGGCGAATATATTAAATTGATAAATAACGATCAGATTGCAAAAGCCAAAGTAATTAAGTCAGATGTAAATGATTATTATTTTAAGGCACAGCTTAAATCTGAAGATACATTGTCAATAAACGGACAGACAAAAATTGTAAAAAACATATCTGTCTACCTTCCTGAACCTTTAATAAGAGAACAGGAAACCATGTGGAGCTCAAAAGGAATCAACTATTCATTTGATAAAGATTCAAGCGAATGGATGAATATAATTTTAAGTTTTCTTCCCTGGATAGCAATTATCGCTGTTTGGCTTATTATTATGAGGAGAATGCAAGGCGGAGCAGGCGGAACTCGCGGCATTTTTTCTTTTGGTAAAAGTAAAGCTAAGTTAATTACACAAGCTAATCAAAAAATTACTTTTAGAGATGTGGCGGGAGCAGACGAAGCAAAGCTTGAGCTTCATGAAATAATAGAATTTTTAAAAGAACCGACTAAATTTCAAAAATTGGGAGGAAAAATCCCTCGCGGAGTTTTGTTGTTAGGACCTCCCGGAACCGGGAAAACACTTCTTGCTCGTGCAGTTGCCGGTGAGGCAGGTGTCCCATTTTTCTCGATAAGCGGTGCAGACTTCGTTGAAATGTTTGTGGGCGTTGGTGCTAGTCGTGTAAGAGATCTTTTTGACCAAGGTAAAAAGAATGCTCCGTGCATAATTTTTATTGATGAAATTGATGCTGTTGGAAGACATCGCGGTGCAGGTTTGGGAGGAGGACATGATGAAAGGGAACAGACTCTTAATCAGCTTCTAGTTGAAATGGACGGATTTGAACAAAACAGCGGTGTAATAATTATTGCCGCTACAAATCGCCCGGATGTTCTTGATCCTGCTCTTTTAAGACCGGGAAGATTTGATCGACAGGTTGTTGTGGACAGACCCGATGTTAAGGGCAGAG
>JAJYOQ010000366.1 GCA_021796135.1 Bacteroidota bacterium | reverse complement strand
TTGCAATTTTGTGTTTTGTATAATGAATTGTGATTATCAAATTGCATCATAATTTATTATTATATCAAAGAAGCCCCAGAGGGGCGAAACATTAGTAGAAATAATTATCCCCCAAAAATACCTAAGAGCCCCGGAGGGGTGAAACGTTAGCAGACAATATCATATTCAAATTAACATTTATATACGAACAAGAATTTATATCATTATAAAAACGGCAATTGAAAAAAAGATGAATCGGTTAAAAGGTATTCTTTTCATTTATTTTCCCACGAATAAAATTCGTGGGCTGCTATTATGCCTTATAATGGATTTCATGCAAATGATCACTATTTATTTTTAATATTAAGTAGAAACTTATGGGTAGGGATGTTATATGAAATTTTATTTTGGACAGATATGATTTAATTCTTTACGGTCACAAACAAAAATCTATATATCGTCCCAAGGAAACCCCCTAGGTTTTCCTAAACTTCAGAGGTTTTTCTGCTTACTTTCAACGACGGTCAACTTGAGATATTATAAATTTTGGGGTTACTGCATGAACCATCTTGCGTAAGGTACGTTATTAAGATACTTTATGCAGGATTACCATTAGGAGAAGTTATGTTTATTAGACGAATCAATAATATTAGGGTTTAACTACAAGATTAAGCCAAGGTAAGAGGAAGATCAGTGCATTCACAGTGCATTCAGAGTGCATTCAGAGTGCATTCAGAGTGCATTCAGAGTGCATTCAAAATGTGCCGGAATTTAACGTCCATTTTTCTTGCTTGAAATAGGCAGAGTAAAGAAGAACTCACTTCCTTCACCTAATTTACTTTCTACCCAAATTTTTCCTCCTTGAGCAACGACAAATTCTTTAGAAATTGCAAGACCTAAACCTGAACCTTTTGAATTTCTATTTCCTACCTGTACGAATTTATCAAATACTTTTTGACAATCTTCTTCAGAGATTCCAGTGCCTTCGTCTTTTACAAGGAATTTGACAAATCCGTTTTCATTTTCTGCTTTTACGGTAATTTTCCCTCTTTCGGGGGAATATCTGATTGCATTGTTAATGATATTGACAAGTACCCAAACTGTCTTTTCAAGGTCTGCATTTATTGGATAAATGCTTTCATCTACAGAAGTTTCAAGCCGGATGTTTTTTTCAGAGATAAACATCATTAAAGCAACAACTGCGAGTTCGACGATATCTTCGGGACGAATTTCCGTAATCTTTAATTTTATATTTCCTGTTTCTGCCTGAGAAAAATCAAGCAGTTCGTTAACTACTTTAGACAGCCGTGTACTTTGTTGCCGGATTGAATTTATTAATCCTTTTTGTTCTTCATTTATTTCACCGATTCTATCATCACCGAGAAGTTTCAGGCTCAAGTTAATTGATGAAAGGGGTGTTTTCAATTCGTGAGACACGGTAGCGATTAAATTAGTTTTAGCTGTATCTCTTTCTTGGTAAAGAGTTACATTTTTCAACATAATAATATAACCGGCTAATTTATTTTTATTACTTCCGCTTGATTTAAGCTCAAGTGTAATATGCTCAATTGAATAGTAATTTTCTTTGCCGTTTAGGATTATTTTAATTGGCTTAATTTCTTCTGACTGTTCCCCTCTCTCCTCAGCCATAAGATTTGAAATCATAGTTCTAACTAAATCATTTCTGGCGGCAATATCCGGAGCATAGCGATTAAGTACATCTTCTTCTTTCAACCCGGTTAGATTTATCAAAGAATTATTGGCAAGTATTACATTCTTGTTTTCATCAAGAATCATAACTCCGTCCTGAAGATTTTTTACAATCGCATCCATTCTTTTCTTTTCAAATAAAAGCTGATCAAGATTTGTATATTCATATTCTTTTAACCGCTGCACCATAACATTGAAAGCTCTGGCTAGGTCTCCCATTTCATCATTAGAGATAATGTCCAATTTCTGTTCATAATTTCTGTTTGAAATTTCATTTATCTTTGCGGTCAGTTCGGATATAGGGCTTACAATTTTGCTCGGGAATTTGAATATAAAGAATAAAGTTGATAATATGCTGAAGGCTCCTACTATCGCCATATAGATAGTCACCTGTCCAGCAGTGTTTTCTGCTCTGCTGCTGCGAAGCAGAATGGCATTCATATTCAGCCTGTATATTTCAAGGATATTTTCGCGAGTTATGTCATAAAGGGAACTAATTTCATTGATATTACTTTTTGAATGCGCGGAAACTTCGGGATCCATTATTCCTATCGTATGCAAAAATCTATTGTAATTACGCTCGAGTTCATTTACTAATTCTTCTTCGCCAATTTCCGTTATATTGTGGGCTTCTTTACTTAGATTGCTTTTAAATTCTATATCACTGGCAATAAAACTTGTGGTGTCCAATTCAGCCTTCTTACTAAATTTAGAAGATGAGATCCCTTCTTCTAACTTTATTTTATACATTGTATCAAGGCATTTAGTCATCATCGTGGTGTATTGAATTGAGCGATAATTATCTTTTATGGCACCTTTTGAGCTCCGGGCAATTCTATTTATAAAAAAGATACCAAGCACGCTAAGTATTAGAATCACTATAAACAGGAATAATACTCCTGCAAATATTTTTGTTTTAATCTTTTTCATGGTTTGAAATAATTAGAATATCTAAGTTTAAGTTTTCTACTTGTTTTGTTAAGTCCTTGAATATATTTCCGAATAATAATTTTTTCTTCAAAGAGACCGAAGGAGTGCCAATCACAATTAAACCGGCTTCCTTATCCTGCGCAAAGTCCTTAATTGCTTTAGCTCTATCATTAGCAGATAATTTAACAACTTCAGCGCCAAGTTCGGTTGCAAGCTTAAAATTATTAATCAAAAATCGTTGATCCTTTGTATCAATCTTATCTGTAGATTCTTTATCGGTTTGCACATAAAGGACAAACCATTTTGAATTATAAAAAGAAGCAAGCCTTGAAGATCTTCTAATTAATTTTGAAGCTGATTGCCCATTTGAACTAATGCAAGTTATTAATGCATTTATCTTCTCTCTTTGCATTGAAGGAATTTCCCGTGCAATTTTCCTTTCTACCTGATGCGAGACTTCTTTTAGCGCAAGATCTCTTAATTGGAGAAGCTTATCCTCCCGGAAAAAGTTTTTAAGCGCGGTTGATACTTTACTTTTATCGTAAATTTTTCCGTCATTTAACCTGTCAATTAATTCTTCAATTGTAAGATCAACATTTACTACTTCGTCCGCCATCTGAATAATTTTATCCGGAACTCTTTCTGTTATCACTACTCCGGTGATCTTTTCTACTTCCTGATTAATACTTTCCAGGTGCTGTATGTTAACAGTAGTAATAACACTAATTCCATTATTGATAATTTCGACAACATCCTGCCACCGTTTTTCATTTTTTGAGCCGGGAACATTTGTATGTGCTAATTCATCTACCAGTACAACTTTAGGTTTACTGAGAAGAATTGTATCAATATCCATTTCCTCAAGCTGTTTCCCTTTATAAAAAATCTTTTTCCTCTTTATTGCCGGAAGCCCATCGAGCAATTTTTCAGTATCTTTTCTACCATGAGTTTCTACAAAACCGACATAAACATCAATCTGATTCTTTGCTAGTTCATGACCTTCCATCAGCATACGAAAAGTTTTCCCCACCCCTGCAGCAAGACCCAAATAGACCTTAAGTCTTCCTCTTTGGGAGTCTTTAATCAGCTCAAGAAATTTTCCGACAGAAGACGGTAAGGAAATTTCAGATTCCATTTAATTCTTCTTAATTATCTGTAATTAATTTACGACATTTAACGGAAGTTTTCATTTATTTAATTCAGCAAGTTTATCTAATGACAAATTCAGTTCTAATACGTTTACGTGCGCTGGACCAAGTACCGGCTCTTTAATCTTTTCATCAACAAGTTTTTCTATTACAGCCTGGTCAATCTTTCTTGCTTTTGCAATCCTTGGAATTTGGATCAATGCTGCTTGTGGAGAAATATCCGGATCAATCCCGCTTGCTGATGACGTTACAATATCAGAAGGAATTTGCGATTTCTTTATACCGGGATTTTCGACCATAAATGTATTTATGCGTTGTTCAACAGTATTTAAGAAAACAGGATTAGTCGGACCTAAATTTGTTGCCGCTGCATTTATAGGATTATAATTACAAGCCGATGGTCTTCCCCAAAAATATTTTGCTTCGGTAAAACTCTGACCGATATTTCTATATCCAATGACATTACCGTTTGCAATAATCGGAAGGCCATTTGCCTGTTGAGGAAGCAAGAGACCAATTGACCAGATAAATAGCGGATAAATAACGCCAAAGAATATTATTGTTGAAAAGAGTAAAACTAAATTTGTTCTTAATGATTTCATTATATAGTCTTTCATTCTACTAGTTGTAAAATCTTTTACTCAAGTTGATTAATAGCTTTTATTTAGGTATTTAAAACCGTTGAAACGGTTAATAAATATGGTTTTATGTTAAGCAACCCACGACTTGAGAGGCTGTGTGAAAATTAGTTTTCAAAGAATAAATATTAATATTTTTGTATAAGCTATTTTGGTTTTTTATTATTAAGTCACTTTACACAAAAGGTTATTATTGCATAATGAGAAACCTCCGAGGTTTTCCTAAACCTCGGAGGTTTTGCAATTCACTTCCATTATATTTGAAATTGTCTGCATAACATGAGT
>JAJYOQ010000365.1 GCA_021796135.1 Bacteroidota bacterium | reverse complement strand
CCGCTAAACACATCAGTTACAGTATAAGGCAGTATATTCGCAAGTTGTGCACTGCACAAATATCTTTTGCTTATAAAAATGCGTATTACTTCATTCAAATCTTTGTCCATTATACCGTAATATGGACCTTTTCTTAAAGTATTTATTAGTGGCTCATAAAATTCTTCAATACTCTTCTCTAAGAAGCGTATATGGTCTTGTTTACGGTTTTCTTTTACGACCAGATATGTAAAATAAGCCATGAATGCAGTTGCCGTTGCTAAAATGAGCGGACCGACCTGTCCCAATATAGTTAATATACCCATATTAAGTAGTGAGTTCTCCAAATCGAGTTATGTAGGTTATGCGGTATTTCATAAATAAAGAAGATGAAGAGGTTTTTTATATCTTTTTTATTTAAATAGTATTTCATAGTTAGCTTAGCTTTATTAATAAAGTCTAAGTTAAATATTTCTTAATCTCATCATAACCATAAGAGTTTTTGACTATTTCTTCTATATAGTCCAAATCTATATCTCCATTTTTAATTGGAAGTGGAATTAACATATTTTCTAACTTTTCTTTACTCAATTTTCTATAATAATTATATCTCCATCGGTTATTCTTTATTAAAGCACCAATATAAAATAATAGAAATGGATTATATTCTTTTTTTAGTGTTAAAACAGCATCGTCCGAATTTGTTATAAAATCTTCTGGCTGGAAAAAGACCTCTCCTACACTCCCATTTAAAGCTACGGTTAAACATTTTGATTTAAAATTAGGTTCTTCATCAACAAATTCAGAAACTCCATTATTCATAGAACTTGTAGTAACATAAGGAATATTGCCACCATTAGATGCGAGTACATTTTGTGGAAGAGCCGTTCCTTTTTCTACGTTACAGATGGATATAATTTTTACCATTTTAATATTTTCTTCTCTCTTAAGACGAATCTTTCTTTCCATTCTATTCTTCATTATATAAAATAAAACTTCTTTTGTCATAACATCTAAACTGTTCTCCAACTCTTTAGTTGTCGGTATTTTACTATCAATATATTTTTCTGGGATTAATTCAAGTTTTTCATCCTTCTCTAAAAAAGAGATTTTCTTAAGTTCTGGTATGTCTTTAAAAGGTAATTTTGGGTCTGTGATAAAAATCTTTAGTTCTTCTTTTATTTCTGATAACCTATCTGGTATATTTTTATTCTTTATTCTTTTACCCTTTTTCATTTTAAAACCATCTGTTGTTGCTCTTGCAAAATAAACCTTTTGTACATCGAAGTTATGTGGAACCCCCTTTTTTATAAAAATTCCTACAGTTCCAACACTTGCGGAAGGATTAAATAAATCCTCTGGGAAGGTTATGACGGAAAGCAACGTATTATTTTTTAATAATTCATTTCTCCAGACTTTGCCAGCCCCTTCCACTAAAACAGAAATTGGTAGAATTGAAAAAAGTATACCGCCATCTTGCATTTGTGATAGAGCATAATCAATAAAACGACCTTCTTTTTCATCCCCTTTCTTTAAGGCAAATGGTGGATTCATAAGTACTTTTGTTATAATCGGATTTTTGTTTGATTCACCAATCCTTTTAGTGTATACTCCTGTTTCCTTTCCATCTATTGTTGTTTTTAATATATTCTTCTGAAAACAATTCCCTTCATTCATATTATTCCTGCCGTCTCCTCTAAATATCATATTTACAAGAGCCAATGCTACAACTTCATCGTCTTGTTCTATCCCAAATAAATTAAAGTTTTTGAATTTATCAATCTGTATGTTATTAGAATTAAATCGTATATGGTCAAAAGCAGAAACGAGAAAGCCACCCGTTCCACAGCAAGGGTCGAGTATATAGTCATTATATTTAGGGTCTAAAACATCTACTGCAAATTGTGCAATGTGTCTAGGAGTTAATACTATACCGATTTCTTTAGCACCATTCCCATATTTTAAAAACATCTCATAAAACTTTCCTAATATGTCGTTTCCCGAAGCCATTGCATTTTTAATGTCTAAAGTTTGCAGTTCCTTTAAAGTATCTATAATTGCTTGTCTGTACTTTATATGATTCTCTTCCGAGGGAGGAACTTCTAAATTTATAAAAGAAAAGAAATTCGGTTTTTTAACTTCCTTCAGTTTTTGTTCAATCAAGTTATTTATATTTTTAACCAATAATTCAGCGTTAGTAATTCTCAAATCAATTTCTTCTCCAGTAGATAAGGATAAGATTAAACCAGCTATGAATCTTGCACGTTTATTTTTGTTTATACCTGCATTGTGTAGAATTTCATTAATCTTTTGTGCAGAATCAAGATATTTTTCTTCTGGGAAGTCTGGGAATTCTTTATAATTTATCGTCTTATTTTTCAATATGTAATCTACTTGTTCTTTAGAAAGTAGCGTATCCTTTGGTTTATTATTAAAAAGTATCGTTTCCCATTTCCCGTTGTGAAGATACTTATTGATTACGGTGAAACCATCAGTATCGTTACCAGCAATACCAGAAGCAATCACGCATTTTATTTTTTTACTGTTATTAATCTTATCTGCATAATCCTGAGTCGCTTCCTTTATCGCTTTTTCAATGTCTTTTTTATCTCGTTTACTTTCAACTGCCCAAAATTCGACTTCATTTAATTTTATTATTGCTTCTGGCATTTCTCGATTTAATTGTTCTTTTATATCTAGGTTATACAACGCCTCATTCTGTTTGTATACTTCTCCTTCTGGTACTCTAGCGGGATTCTTAACAATCCACCCCAATTTTTCTAGCTCCTCTTTTATATATGTGTAAGCATCGACTTCACTATTTTTAGGAATTAAATGAGTTCGCTTCGCAGTATCGTCTCTCTCTCTCTCTCTCTCTCTTTTACCGCCGTCTTTTGAAACTAAGTTTTCAGACATATTCATTTCTCCTTCTTAACTTTTCTAACTCGTGGTTTGTTCCAGTATGGACTCTTACATTCAGGATTAGGACAAACTTCGGGCGGAACGTCGCTTCTCGGTAGCCATTCATAGTTACATCTATTACATTTGAGCTTAAAATCTTGTATGCTCACATCAAAGTCCTTGTGGCAATGTGGACATTTCACCTCCATAGTATACTTAATATCAATCATTATTAGTATATATACTTATAAGAGGAGCATAAGTACTATACCGATAAGTATATAAAGGATAACATATCTAATATACCTATAAGTATACTAATAGTATACGAAAATAAAGGTGAGTAAAAATGGAAACAGAAAAGTTATTGCAGATGAGAAAGGAACGAGGCGAGGCGATAGCCAAGACTGCCCACATACTAAAGGTATCCAAGAACGAGTGGTTAGTGCCTAGCCAGACCAAGACGGGTGCTTACACCGTAAGGATATTCCAAGACAAGCAGACTTGCACCTGCCCAGATTTTATAGAGCGTGGATTGAAATGTAAGCACCTATTCGCTGTTGAGATAAAACAGACCTTACAAGTTGTCAACACAGATGGTTCTAAGACCACTATAACCAAGAAGGTAACTTACAGTCAGAACTGGTCTAGCTACAACAAGAGCCAGATAGAGGAAAAGGAGAAGTTCTTAGGGATTATCAACGGGCTTATAGAGGACATAGAAGAACCGCAGTATGCATTCGGCAGACCACAAATGCCCTTAAGAGACTTAATATTCGCCTCTGCCCTAAAGGTCTATTCGCAGTTCAGCTTGAGAAGATTCCAGACGGATTTGAGGTTAGCAAAGGAAAAGGGATTTACCGATAAAGTGCCGTGCTATTCATCTGTCGGTAAGTTTATGGAGAGAGAGGACATAACGCCTATGCTTTATGGGCTTCTCTTAAAATCGTCCCTTCCTCTTAAAGCGATAGAGACCAAGTTTGCAATAGACAGCTCTGGGTTTTCCACCAAGAACTTCGGGGAATACTGCAACATAAAGCACAAGATGAACCAACAGCACGAATGGATGAAAGCCCATATCTGCGTGGGTGTTAAAACAGGCATAATAACCTCTGCCAAGATAACTGAAGAGACGGGGGCGGATTGCCCGCAATTCATACCTATGCTAGAGGAGACCAAATCTAATGGCTTTGATATACAAGAAGCAACTGGCGACAAGGCTTACAGTTCACGGGATAATGTCGGCTATGTCGATTCTATTGGCGGGACGGCTTACATACCGTTCAAACGGGGTTCTAGCGGTAAGCCTAGAGGCAAGTCTTGGGCTTGGCGTAAGATGTTCCATTACTTTATGATGAACAGGGATGAGTTCCTAGAGCATTACCATTTAAGGTCTAACGTTGAAAGCATATTTGGAGCTATAAAGAACAAGCTGGGCGGGTCGCTTAAGAGCAGGACTAAGACAGCACAGACTAATGAGCTACTGCTAAAATTAATTTGCTATAATATTACGATATTGATACAGCAGATTAATGAACTAGGAATAACTCTTAACTTTTACGCTTAAAATTTTTTCCAATTTAATCATATCCTCTATAGAACGCTGTATTTTTTCTTCAGGATATTTTGCACGCTTTTTAAAACTATGCGAGAAATCATTTCTAAGTGTGTTAAAAGTTATAAGTTTATCATATTCCGATTCTTTTATTAGGTTGAAAACCAGTGCAAAATCAAATACTTCCTTTGAACGCATTCCTTTCATCAGCTCTGTTATTTTTTTATACCGTCTATCATCATTATCAAGGGGTATAGTAAAGGACGTCTTCGTTTGTTTAAGAAAAAGGTATT
>JAJYOQ010000364.1 GCA_021796135.1 Bacteroidota bacterium | reverse complement strand
TTGTTGATTTATAATTTACAACTTAAAATCTTTTTTCAATCTACAAAAGACAAAATATTAATTCTATAATGAAACATTTTTTGCAAAGTATTTTTATTAAGTTTTTATAAAATATTATATTTAATGGATGTTTAAAATCTTTTACTATCTCGGGAGCATAAAATTCATTTTCAACCCCATTTGGAATTATTGCAATTCTATTTTCTTTAAATTTATAAAATCTTTTAGCGAGGCTAAAGTGTTGTTTAGATACAAAGACTAATTGATCAGAAGATCTGATTGCAAGCCATTCCCATAGATAATCTCTGTAGCGATTGAAATGACTTCTTCTATTATAATTATTAGGGATTTCAAACCGTAAAACGCTATGGAATGAAGTAATAATTTTACTTCGCAATAATCGTTTATATAGATAAATTGGAATAGTAAACCTTTCGGCTGTTAAAATATGAATGATATCCGGTTTATTCTTTATTAAATAAAAAAATAATCTGATGCTTCCAAAACGGAGAATTAACGGGTTACCATTATTAATATCTTTCCCAAACAACCGTGTTAAAAAATTACTTCCTTTATAACTCTTATGATAATATTCTATGAATACGGTTTCTAAGAATGAGGATATGTTTTGAAACAAAATTTTAGAAAATTTTTCAGGTCCTGAAAGTATTGTACCTTCTTTAAGCTTTCCCAATAATACGATTTTCATGTTTCCTTTTAATAATTCTAATTGAAGAAATTATAACAAATAAAAATTCTTTCTCCTTATCATTCACAAAAGTTTTACGTTCCTTCATTAATTATAAATTATCCTAATACAAAGATCTTTTTCATTTTATAATAGATCAACATAATTAATTGAAATATAAAAACCAGATACTCAGTAACTATGGTAGTTATTACAGCGCCCCAAACTCCAAATTTGCTAATCAAAATAATATTCAAGATAATATTAATTGCAGCCCCTAATCCAGTGGTAATAGCGGGAATTTTTTCTTTCTTTATTGAATTAAGGATTACTCCTGTAAAATTATTCATTAAAACACCGGCAAAACCAAAAGATAGATATTTCAAAATGGAAGCTGAATAAATATAGTCAGCAGAAAAAAGAAATTTTATTATATGAGTTGAGAAAAAAAATAAAATTAGAATTACCGTAAATCCGATTAAGGACAAAGAATACAAAATATTTTTTAATTCATTTGCAACTAATCTTTTGTTTATGGAAAAAGATCTGGCTAAGGAGCTGTATTTCGGAATTATTATCATTGTGCCAAATACCTGTGCTGACCTGTAAATTGAATAAGCAGCGGAATAAAATGCAACTGATTCTAAGCCAGAAATCCTTTGAAGTATTATTACATCGGATCTATCATAAATTAAAACAAATATGACCCCTACCCCCATTAAAATTGATGAACTTAAAATTTTACGAATTAGAGTCGAATCAAATTTTTCTTTGGGTAATTTAATTCCGCTTCTTTTAAGATAATAAACAAAAAATATTGAATGGACTAGGAATGAAATTAAAAAAGATAATAAGATATTTTCAATGCTTGGAGCAATTAGGAATATTATTGAAAAGGAAATAATTAAAACCAATCTTGATAAAAATAAATAATAAGCAGATTGTTTATATGAATTATATCCATACATTATAGAATTAAAAATTGCGCTCATCCCCCAGCAAAAATTAATTAGGCTAATTATTAAGACGAGCGCCAAATCTGAGTCGGCTTTAATTGCAAAGTAGATTAGAGGTATGGGGACGTATAATATTAACGAAATAATCTTAACATAAAAAATCGAATTGATTTTTTTGCTAATGTCATTGCCTATTGCAACTTCGCGCTGGATATAAAATGGTAAGCCCAAATCAAATATTGCCTGAAGTATATTCGTAAAGGCAAATATTGTAGCAATAAACCCATATTCCGATTTAGGCGCCGTGCGCGCAAGAAATAGATATAACAGAAAAAAGATAACTCTATCTAATATTGAATTAAATAGAATGAATAGATTATTTCTATATTGAATTTGTTTCAATCGGCTTTTTACCGGTATTTATATTTACAAATAAATTGCATTCTATCTAAAACTTCAAAATTAGTATAAAGATTTTTATCTTTTGCTGTCTCCCTTGTTCCATAAGTATCTAATCCAAAATTCACCATTAACAAGAAATAAGAAACAAACGCTGTTGCAAAACCTAATATCCCAAATCCCTCAGGTTTTAATATCCTACCCAAATAAGCTGCAGTTATAAGAGCAATAATTTTACTTATCACCTCTGCGCTTGCTAATGATATTAAGTTTTTAAATATTTGATTAGTAATTCTTAACAAATACTTTTCTGCTAATTTTATTATAAAATAATATTTAAGAAAATATCAAGTTAGAATCTTACCTATTACCAAATTACTTCCCTACATTCTCTGAATGCACTCTGAATGCACTCTGAATACACTCTGAATGCACATTACTTAGCCTTCACTAGTATAGAACTTCCTCTATAAAAGCAAAAGTCTTAATAAAGACTCCAAAATTGCTCGGGATAATGAAGGAAAGATAAATATCTCCCAAACATTAATATCAGAGAAATTATAATAGAAAAAAATAACCATAATCGGTTTGAAATGAAAACTGATGTTTTATTTCCTCGCCAACCAAACTTCAGGGTTTTGATTGCTGCGAGAGTTCCATATTTCGAAATGTAATATGTTACCTTCCAGGCTTTCTCCCACTTTCCCTATTATTGTTCCCAATTTTACCCTGTCCCCTTCCTTAACAAAAATGTTCGATAAATGACTGTAAACAGTTCTGAAATCGCCTTTGTGCGTAATTATAACAACACTACCGTAGCCTGGTATCCAATCTATAGCAGATATAACACCATCAGCAACAGCTCTTACGTCTTCTTCGGCAACCGTTTTAATATCAATACCATAATTTAAAGTTACTGTATTTAGTTTTACGTTCCTGTTTTCTCCGAACTGCTTAACTATTTTCCCCCGTTCCACGGGCCAGTTTAATCGTCCCTTCAGAGCAGAGAAGGAAGAAAAGCCTGCAGTTGATAAATTTATATCATAAGTATCTAAATTTTCATTCAAACTTTTTTTAATTATCTTTTTGGTAGCTATATTATTACTTTTGCTCCTGGATTTTATAAGGGCTGCTTCTTCCCTTCTCTTTTCCGCTTCCTCGATCAACTTTGCAATTAAGCCTGTTATCTTTCTTTCAGCATTACGCTTTGCGGCAATCTCTGTTTTCAGCGCCGCCTTATCATGTCTGATTGAATTTAATATTCTGCTCCGTTCAATTTTCTTTTGATTAAGATTATCCTGCTCTGCTTGCTTTTGCTCAGCTAATTGCTCTTTGTCGGCACGCTCTATTTCAAGGTTTGACTTTTCTGCAATTAACTCTTCCTTCTTAGATTTTAACTCGGAGATGTCTTTTATTCTCTGATCCGAAAACTTTTTCAGATATTTATATCGCAGTATAGCCTGCTCAAATGTCTTGGAATCAAGTATACTCGCCCATTCATTAATTGTCCCTCTCTTATATATTGCTACAACATATTTAGAATAATTTTCCTTTAAGGATTGAATTTCCTTGCCTAATTTTTGAATATCATTCTCAGTACCTAAAATTTCCTCTTCTTTTTTTTGCTCTTCGTTAACAAGGCTGTTTATCAATCGATGGAGTAAAAAACTTTGATGGTTATAATTATCAAGCGCTTCGTAGGATTCTCTTTCCTTTGCGGTCTTCAGATTGAAAGTATTTTCAAGTGCAGAAATCTGATCTTTAATTTTTCCAAGTTCACTCTTCTTGCTTTTAATCAAGCTCCCCTCTTGAGCAAAAGAAGATGACGCCCAAATAAAAAAAAGCAATAAGAATATTATTTTATTCTTACCATTTAATAATATTTGCATCGGCTGGAATATTAAAGTTAATGTGGATATATGGTCTGTTGGCAGTTATCTTTTTATATTTGATTGAAAGTGTTTGGTCGTTCTGCTTATCAATTATATTAACCGAATATGGCACAGCAACATTTTCAAGCAGATCAAAATCGGTATATCTACCGGTGAAAAGAAGATCGCCGGATAAGTCTGTGACATCATAATTTGTTATACCAAGCTGACGAATATCAACAAGGTAAACTTCTGTCTGTTGATCTACAGAGTCAATGTAGGTTAATACATATTTATCGCCGTCTACAGAATATTTTGTAGGCATCTTGTACAAATGATTGGTTAAATTTACAGCTCCGAGAAATGCATTCATCAAATCGCTGAAAGGAAGATCAATCCGAAAAATATTTTTCAAAATATCTTCGTTCACTTCACCTTCATAAGCAGTATTTTGAAGCGCATCATAAAATACATAATTCTTTTTAGTAACAAGCGCTTCGCCTAATTCAATTCCGAAAGGACCCATGATTGAAAGTTCGATTGAATCCGGTTTAGTTAAAGTAATTTTGAATGAAGCCCTGTTTTCGATTCCTTCAGAATTTATAACAAGTGTGCCTGTGCCTTCAAAAGTTCTTATCCTCCGTCGATTAACTTCTAATTTATCCACTAATCTTTCAGCAGAAAGTATTTCGACTTTCGCTACCTGTTTTGTAGGTGCGCATCCGTCAAAGAATAATATTCCCCCAAAGTTTATAAGCATTAGAATTGCAATTAAATACTTTTTCAAATTTCACCTTTCTCAATTTTATTTTTTAGCTCAATATTGGTTTTGTCCA